>NZ_JADPKQ010000230.1:0-57148 GCF_023074015.1 Bradyrhizobium sp. 142 | reverse complement strand
TCTCGCGATGACGCCCTTGCGCTTCGCTAACCCTTCGCCGCCATCAGGCTGGGTAAAGGACTTCCACCTCCAAGCTGTCGAACATGCTCGGCACACCAAACAAACGGCGGGCTCTGGCCCGCCGCTTTCATTGAGATGGATGCCAGGCCCGGGCACAACGATCCGAATTAGTTATCCAGGAAGCTTCGCAGCTTCCTTGACCTTGACGGATGCTTCAGCTTGCGCAGCGCCTTGGCTTCGATCTGACGGATGCGTTCGCGGGTGACCGAGAACTGCTGGCCGACTTCTTCCAGCGTGTGGTCGGTGTTCATGCCGATGCCGAAGCGCATGCGCAGCACGCGCTCTTCGCGCGGGGTGAGCGAGGCGAGCACGCGCGTGGTGGTCTCGCGCAGGTTCGACTGGATCGCGGCGTCGATCGGGAGGATCGCGTTCTTGTCCTCGATGAAATCGCCGAGATGTGAATCCTCTTCGTCACCGACGGGCGTCTCCAGGGACAAGGGCTCCTTGGCGATCTTGAGGACCTTGCGGACCTTCTCGAGCGGCATGCCGAGCTTCTCGGCGAGCTCTTCCGGGGTCGGCTCGCGGCCGATCTCGTTGAGCATCTGGCGCGAGGTGCGCACGATCTTGTTGATCGTCTCGATCATGTGCACGGGGATGCGGATGGTGCGCGCCTGGTCGGCGATCGAACGGGTGATCGCCTGCCGGATCCACCAGGTGGCGTAGGTCGAGAACTTGTAGCCGCGGCGGTACTCGAACTTGTCGACCGCCTTCATCAGGCCGATGTTGCCTTCCTGGATCAGGTCGAGGAATTGCAGGCCGCGGTTGGTGTACTTCTTGGCGATCGAGATCACCAGGCGGAGGTTGGCTTCCACCATCTCCTTCTTGGCCTGGCGGGCTTCGCGCTCGCCCTTCTGCACGGAGTGCACGATCTTGCGGAACTCGACGATCTCGAGGCCGGTGAGCGCAGCTAACTGATGCACCTCGTGGCGAAGGTCCTTGATACGGTCCTTCTCGTGGTGGACGAAATTCTTCCAGCCCTTGGCCGAAAGCTTCGAGACACGGTTGAGCCAGCGCGGATCGAGCTCCGAGCCGGTATAGTTGCGCAGGAAGTCCTCGCGCGCGACGCCATGGCTGTCGGCAAGGCGCATCAGGCGGCCCTCGTGCGAGACGAGCCGCTTGTTGATGTCGTAGAGCTGCTCGACGAGGCTGTCGATACGGGCCTGGTTCAGGCGCAGCGATTTCACCTCAACGATGATCTCGTCCTTCAGCTTCTTGTACTTGCGCTCCTGGTGCGGCGAGAGCGTCTCGTTCTGGAGCTGGTTCTGGATGTCCTGCTCCTGAAGCTTGCGCAGCTTCTTGTAGCTGTCGGCGATCTTGTCGAAGATCTCGACGACCTTCGGCTTGAGCTCGGCCTCGATCGCCGCGAGCGACATCTGATTCTCGAACTCGTCGTCGTCCATGTCGGACTCGGCGGCAGACTCGGCCGGATCCTTTTCCTCGCCACCTGGAACGCCACCTGCGGCAGGCTGCGCGGGACGGAACGGGGTTGGCGCCGGGGGCGCGGCAGGCGGCGCAACATGCGCCGGCGCGCCGACTGCGGCCGCGGCGGGCTGGCCGCCTTCGGCCGGCGCTTCGCCGTTCTCGCCGGTGGGCGCGGCGATCATCGCGGTGTTCATGCCGGCCTTGGCCTCGGGCCCGGCATAGGTCGCTTCGAGATCGATGATGTCGCGGAGGAAGATCTTGCCTTCGTTGAGCTCGTCGCGCCAGATGATGATGGCCTGGAAGGTCAGCGGGCTTTCGCACAGCCCCGCGATCATCGCCTCGCGGCCGGCCTCGATGCGCTTGGCAATCGCGATTTCGCCCTCGCGCGACAGCAGCTCGACCGTGCCCATCTCGCGCAGATACATGCGCACGGGATCGTCGGTGCGCTCGCCCGGCTCGCTCTTCTTGACCTCAGTGACGGCCTTCTGGGTGACCTCGACGAGCTCGTTGTCGGTCTCGTCCTCGCCGCCCTCGTCCTTGTCCTCCTCGCCTTCGCTATCGTCGGCTTCGGTGACGTTGATGCCCATGTCCGAGAGCATGGACATGATGTCCTCGATCTGCTCGGGCGAGGTCTGGTCGGACGGCAAAACTTCGTTGAGCTGATCGAAGGTCACGAAGCCGCGCTTCTTGGCCTGCTTGATCATTTTCTTCACTGCCGCGTCGGACAGATCGAGCAACGGCGACGGCGCGTCCTGGGAATCCTTCTCGGGAGCATCCGCTGCCTTGTCGTCTTTTTCCTTGTCCTTCGCCTGCAGCGTCTTTGCCTTGGTGGCCATCCATTGCTCCTAAACGCGTTTCACACAGACGTTCGCCGCGCCTGCCTGAAATCACCTGAACCTGTTGTTCGACGCTCTCGCTTCGCCAGATCGCGACACGGAAAGGGCGGCGCGCATAACTCTCGCCACCCCGACCTTTCTCTCGCCGGATTTGCCTAACGCTTCGTGAGCCTCTTTGTCGCAGCGGTGCAGGTGAAGTGCCAACAGCGATTGCGCGGATTCATTCCTGACGCGTCTGTTCTGCCTGCGGCCGCCTGGGGCCCAAAGTGCTACAAGACCGTTAAGCCTCGATTAACCCTGTTTTTGCCGCCAAACCTTGGATTTGGCGAGTCTTTTAGCGGTCCCGGCCGAAGCCGTCCGCATGATTCTTTCATCACACGCTCTTCTGGAACCGGCCTGACAGCTCGCCAAACCCCTCGATCAGGGCCTCGGTGCCGTCGACTTCGCCTATCCGAGCCTTGACGTCACGCAACCACGCCATACTGGCCTCGCTGGGATCCTCCCCCAAGGCCAGCTCGGCGTCTTTCAGCTCTCTAAGTAGTGAATGCCACTGCCGATGCAAGGCAACGAGCTGGTGCCAGGTGGAGAGAACGTCGTCCCGCGCCGCGCCTTCGCGGGCGCCCCACACCGCCTGGGTCGTAATGCCATTCTCAACCCTTTGAAGAAGCTGAGAAAACCCGCCCTTCTCGATGTCGGAGCGCATCTTCTCGGCCTGCTCGGACGGATCGGGGCTGTGGTGATGGTCGTTGGCGAAAGCGGCGATGATGGCGGCGCGCAGCTTGTGGGCCTCGGGGTGGGCCAGCTCCAGCGCGGCCACCTCCTCCAGATGCTCGTGCAGCAGCCAGGGGTGGTTGATCAGGATTTGCAGGATCAGGGCTTCGCGGCGGGAAATGGCACTGCGTTGCCCCCGCATGATCGGGCTGGCGGCCAGTTGCGGGCTCGCCGCCTGATAGGGCCCCGACGGAAGCGAGAGCGGGACTGGCCCGCCGCGGCGCCCCTGGCCGCCGAATCGATTCGCCTGTCCGCCGCCGCGGGGCTGGAACGGGCGGCCCGGACTGCCCGAGCGGAAATTGCCGCGACCGGCAAAGCTGCCGCGCCCGGCCTCCGGCGCAAAGGTGCGCTGCAGCCGCTCGGCAAGATCCTGACGATAGTACCGCCGCACCACCTCGTCGCGGATGCCGTTGGAGAGCTCCTTGATGCGCGCCTCCAGCGCGGCGCGGCGCTCGGGGGTGGCGAAGTTGCCGCCTTCGAGCTCGCGCGACCAGATCATGTCTGCGAGCGGCCGCGCAGCCGCGATCACCTCCTCGATCGCGCCACGGCCGCCGGAGCGGACGAGATCGTCGGGGTCCTGCCCTTCGGGCAAAAGCGCAAAGCGCAGGCTCTTGCCGGGGCTCAGGAACGGCAAGGCAAGGTCCGCAGCACGATAAGCCGCCTTCTGCCCGGCCTTGTCGCCGTCGAAGCAGAGGATCGGCTCATCCGCCATCTTCCAGAGCAACGCGAGCTGGCTTTCGGTCAGCGCCGTGCCAAGCGGCGCGACCGTGCCGGAGAAACCTGCCGTGATCATCGCGATAACGTCGACATAGCCTTCGACGACAATGAGCGGCGCGCCATTGTGGGCGGCGGCGCGTGCGGTCTGGTGATTGTAGAGGTTATCGCCCTTGTGGAAGAGCGGCGTCTCCGGCGAGTTCAGATATTTTGCCGCAACGTCCTTCTCCAGCGCACGGCCGCCGAAGGCGATGACGCGGCCGCGCAAGTCAGTGATCGGAAACATCACGCGGTCGCGGAAGCGATCGTAGGGCACGGGAATGCCGTCGCCGGCCACCAGCAGCCCGGTCTCGACCATGTCGTCGACGGAGACACCGAGCTTGCCGAGATGCTCCTTCAGGGCGAAGCGCTCGGGCGAGGCGTAACCGATGCGGAACTGCAATTGCGTCGCCGGCGAGATCGCGCGGTCGGCAAGATAGCCGCGCGCCTTGGCGCCGAGACGCGAGGCCAGCGTCTCCGCGAAGAATTTGGCGGCGAGATCCATGACGTCGTGCAGCGACTTGCGCCGCTGCTCATGCCGCGCCGCGTCGGGCGTCACCGCCGGCAACGGCAGCCCCGCCATGCTCGCGAGCCGCTCCACGGCCTCGGCGAACGGCAGGCCGTCGGTCTCCATCACGAAGGCGATGATGTCGCCGTGCTTGCCGGAGGAGAAGTCGTGGTAAAATCCCTTCTGGTCGTTGACGTAGAAGGACGGCGTCTTCTCCTGCTGGAACGGCGACAGCCCCTTCCACTCCCGCCCCGCCTTCTTCAGCTTGACGCGCTTGCCCACGACTTCGGAAACCGAAAGCCGGGCACGCAGCTCGTCGAGGAATTGGGGCGTGAAGCGCATAGGGTGAGTCTAGCGGACCGGCTGAGTCGGGGCGAACAGTTAGGCATATAGGAAGCGCGCCCTGAGAAGTCAGGAATGTTAGCCTTGTCCGAGTTATTCGACCTGTGCACAGCCGCGTCATTCCGGGGCGATGCGAAGCGTCGAGCTATGATGCGCAATTGCGCATCATAGCTCGCCTCTCCGAGGCGCCCCGGAATGACGGAGCTTGAACCCGGCCCGGTTCCACGCTTCCATGTCGCCATGTTCAGGACGTTTCGAGGCGGCCAGAGCGGGGGCTGGCGGGTGACCTCGATTTCGCCCGTGACGGGCGAACCCCTGCCCTTCATGCCGGCGCTGTCGGTCACCGACAGCGAGGCGATCGCGTTGCCGCTGGTGCCCTCGCGCAATGCGTGGCGGCTGGTCGGCGTGCCGAGCTCGCTGCGCTACACCGAGCGGCCTGAGAAGCAGCAGCTCATCGCCGTGCAGGCCGGGCTCGGCCGGCTGGAGGCCACCTGCGCGGCGCTGATCCCGATCCGCAAGTCGCAAGCCTGGTGGGAGCTGACCCAGGAGGAGCGGCGCAGGATTTTCGAAGACAAGTCGCATCACATCGCCAGCAGCCTGCGCTTTCTGCCCGCCATTGCGCGCCAGCTCTATCACTGCCGCGATCTCGGCGAGCCCTTCGACTTCCTGACCTGGTTCGAATTCGCACCCGCGCATGCCTCGCTGTTCGAAGAGCTGGTGGCGATGCTCAGGCGGACCGAAGAATGGACCTACGTCGAGCGCGAAGTCGACGTGCGTGTGGTCAAGGAAGTGCTCTCTGCTTAATGCTCGACTGCCGGCCGCGATGAAGGTGCACTCCCTCGCCCCGCTTGCGGGGAGGTGAAGTCCGCATCCGGCGTCAATGATCGAGAAAGCGCCCCGACTCGATGCGCGGCAGATCGGCGACGGGCCAGTTGTAGATGTAGGTCCAGGCCTTCTCGGTGGCGCCGTCCGGCCGCGTCACGTCGACCAGCTTGCGCAGATATTCGGTCGGCTCCGGAAAGCCCTCGCCGCAGGCTTCGTACATGTCGAGCTCGCGCAGCAGCTCATCGGGGGCGCGCAGGTGAAAGAGCTCGCCGTGGACGAGCTCGGACGACACCTCGGACAGCAGCAGTCCCGGATAGTGTTTCACCAGCACGAGCCGGCCGCGGCAGGTCGCATCCCCGAGGAAATCCGCATGGGCTGCAAGCAGCCGCGCCATCGGATGATCGAAGCCGCGCATCAGCGTGCCGTAGACGAAGAGACGATCGGAGGTCATTTGGGTGTCTATAGCTGTCAATTGTGTAGAGCGACAGCGCCGCGCATTTGGCGTCGTCCCGGCGGAAACGGCCAGGCCATCTCTATGAAACCTCTGCCTCCATATCCAGGTCGCTGTCCTGGTCGTCCGAGACCACCTTGATGTTCACGTCCATGGCCTCGAACGCGCCGGCGGAGCCGACATAGACGCCGTGCAGCGGGATCGCCTGGCGCGGGTCGCGGGCGACCGCGACGCGGATGAGATCGCGGGTGCCGACGATGCCGTTGGTCGGATCGAACTCGATCCAGCCCGCGCTCGGCAGGTAGACCTGCACCCAGGCATGCGTCGAGCCGCCGCCGACATGACGCTGCTCGATATCCTCGGGCACGAAGATGTAGCCGGAGACGAATCGCGCCGCGATGCCGAGCTGGCGCAGCGCCTCGATCATGAACAGCGCATAGTCCCGGCAGGTTCCAGTGCCCGACTGCAAGGTATCAAGCGGATGCTGCGTCCCCAGTTCGTGACGCTTGCGGTACTTGAACTGCTCGCGGATGCCGTGGGTCATGCCGCTGAGGATCTTGTAGGTCGGCGTCGGCGCGTCCTCGTCCAGAAAGCCGCGCGCCCACTCCGCGATCTCGCCGTCCGGATCGGTATATTGCGGCGTGGTGTATTGCACGAGGTCGGGAAACTCATCGTCGTTGTAGACGAACGGATAGAAATAGGCAGGATCATCCGGCGTCAGCGCGAACTCCTCCACCGGATTGTGCTCGACGGTGACGTGCCAGTCGAAGATCAGCCTGTCCGCGCGTTCGTCGAAATTGGCGATCGCGACCGAATTGCCGAACACATCGTGGATCCAGTGCAGCGACATCGGTGTGGGCGAGATATCGAGCTGAGAGTCGAGCACGCGCAGATCGTGCCCGTCGCGCGGACGCAGCATGATTCTGTGTTCGCCGAACGCCACGGGGCGGTTGTAGCGATATTCGGTCTTGTGATGAATCGTGAGCAGCGGCATCGTCAGCCAATCATGGAGATTTTGGGCAGATCAATCTATAGCGATTCTGCCCAATTTTGGGGGCGACTGCTTTTTCCAGGGCAATCAGGATGGCTTTAGACACAGCCGGCGCGACGGATCAAATCCTCGGCGAGGGCGACATTCCGCCGGTGCATGAGGTGAATGCGGAAGGGGCATCGCCCTTCCTGCTCACCTCCGATCACCATGGACGGGCGCTGCCGCGCGCGCTCGGCGACCTCGGCGTTGCCGAAGGCGAACTGCAACGGCACATCGCCTGGGACATCGGCATTGCCGGCGTCGCCGAGCGGCTGGCCAAAATGCTGGGTGCGCATCTGGTCGCGCAGCGCTATTCGCGGCTGGTGATCGACTGCAACCGCCCGCCGGGCGCTGCGAGCTCGATTCCCATGATTTCCGAGGCCACTTCGGTCCCCCGCAACGAGGGGATTTCGGAGCACGAGCGCGAGGCACGGCGGCGCGAGATCTTCGAGCCCTATCACCACCGCATCGACGCCGCGATCAACCGACGTTTGCACAACAAGCGGCCGACCGTGCTGGTGTCGCTGCACAGTTTCACACCGGTTTATGCCGGCGTCGCGCGGCCCTGGCACATCGGCGCGCTCTACAACCATGACAAGGTGCTGCCGCATCTGCTGCTGAAGCACCTGCGCCTCGAGAGCGATCTTGTCGTCGGCGACAACGAGCCCTATGCAGTGAGTGACCTCACCGACTACACCATCCCCGTGCATGGCGAAGCCCGCGGCCTCGTCAACACCGGCATCGAGATTCGCCAGGATTTGATCGCGGACCAGTCCGGCCAGCAGCAATGGGCCGAGCGGCTGGCGCGGATTTTCGCGGAGATAGAGGTGGAGTTGCGGGCGAAGAGACTGGTGTAGGCCGTCACTTCGCCCGGGTCAGCGCCAGCCAGATGCCGCCGCCGATCATGAAGCCGCCGGAGACGCGCGACATCATGCGTGTGCGGCGGGCCGAGAAGAATTTTCGGGCGCGGCCGGCAGCGATAGCGTAGAGCGCGTCCGTCATCGCCGCCGTCACCATGAAGGTGGCCCCGAGCAGCGCGACCTGCGGGAAGTGGTCGCGGTTCATGTCCATGAACTGGGGAATGAAGGCGCCGAAGAACACCAGCACCTTCGGGTTCGACAACAGCACCACAAAACCTTGCAGGAAGAAGCCGCCGCGCGGCGGCGGAGGCGGCTGGTCGACATTGACGCCTTCGACCGGCGCCCAGATCAGCTTGATGCCGAGCCAGACCAGATAGGCGGCGCCGGCAAAGCGCACCCAGTCGAACCAGTAGCCCATCGTTGCCATCAACGAGGTCAGGCCAACCGCGACGATGCAGATGACGATGGCAAGGCCCGCCTGCGCGCCCGCGACATTGGTCAGCGCCGCGCGGGTGCCATGGCGCAGGCCGTTGGCGATGACGAGAGTCACGATCGGGCCAGGCAGCAGCGCCAGCGCAATGCAGGCGGCGAAAAAGGCAAGGTAGGCTTGCAGGGACATCATGGCGGAGACTCGCTGAAGGCGGTTTGCAGGCCATTAATGCATGACAGAGCCGGGAACGGAAGCTGCGACGATGCACAGTATCGGGATCTCTCAGGTTGCAGCTTGACAGGCAACCATTTGGTTGCATATTATCCCTGCCATGGACGAGGTCTTCAAAGCGCTGGCCGACGCATCCCGACGGTCGCTGCTGGACAGGCTTCACGCCCGCAACGGACAGTCGTTGAACGAACTCTGCGAGGGCCTCGCGATGACGCGCCAGGCAGTCACAAAACATCTTGCGATCCTGGAACAAGCCAACCTGGTCACGGCCATCAAGCATGGCCGCGAGAAGCTGCACTATCTCAACCCAGTGCCGATCCATCAGATCGGCGAACGCTGGATCAGGAAATTCGAGCGCGGCAAGCTTGCCGCGCTCGGCAAGTTGAAACGCCAGTTGGAGAAGCGCGATGAGTAAACCGGAATTTGTCTACGTCACCTATATCGAGACCACGCCGGAGAAGCTGTGGGAGGCGCTGACATCGAGCGAATTCACCAAGCAATACTGGTTCGGCGCCGAGGTCAGGTCCGACTGGAAGGTCGGCTCTCCCTTCGCACTGCTGCTGGACGGCGAGACCACCGATTCCGGCGAAATCCTCGAAGCCGATCCGCCGCGGCGGTTGTCCTACAGCTTTAAGCACCAAAAGTACGAGGAACTGCGCGGCGAACCGATCTCGCGTGTGGCCTTCACCATCGAACCGTTCGGCTCGCTCGTGCGTTTGACCGTGCTGCATGACGGCTTCGTCGAAGGCGGGAAATATCTCGGAGCCGTTTCCAATGGCTGGCCGGCGATCCTGTCCGGGCTCAAGAGCCTCCTGGAAAGAGGCAAAGTGCTCGCCATCCCGCGCACGGCGCTTAATAAGGGATTCGACGCAAAATGAACCTCGATCAATTCAAGCCGCTTACGGTCTACACCATCTACATCGCCTCGACGCCCGAGAAGGTATGGGAGGCGCTGACCTCGGCGGAGTTCAGCCGGCAATACTTCTTCGGCAATGCCGTGGAGGTCGAGCCACGGCTCGGCGGCGCGTTTATCGTGCGTACGCCCGACGGTGCCCTGCACATCAGCGGCGAAGTCCTCGAATATGATCCGCCACGGAGGCTTTCCGTCACTTTCAACGTCAAGTGGCCCGAGCTGATCGAAAAGCTCGGTCCGACGCTGGTGACCTATGAGATCGAGGCGGTCGGCGACGCGGCCCGGCTCACCATGAGTGAGAGCCACGACCGGCCGCTCAGCGACGACATCCTTGCCGGCGGACGGCAAGGCTGGCCCGCGATCCTGTCGGGACTGAAGAGTTTGCTGGAGACGGGCAAGGCGCCACAGATCAAGATGGCGCCGCCGGCGCAGATGCTCGCCGCGCTGAAGGCGATGGGGATCAAGACGCCGTAGCGGCTACAATGCTCATTGTCGTCCCGACGAAGGCCGGGACCCATAGCCACTGAATGAATTTTCGCGAAGGCTGGTCATCACCAACTTGCGTCAAACTCTCCCTAGGGATATGCGTCCCGGCTTCGCCGGGACGACATCAGAGCACCACCGGCACCACCAAGCGCCGAGACGATCAAGAGCACCACGATCACCGCGGCTCAGCCGATCATCGGCAAGTGGCGCCTTTGCTCAAGCTGCCGTGCGATCTGCACCACACGCTGTGTCACGACTGCAACGCCAGCAAAATCGCCACACCAAGGTTGGCCACGAACAATGCCGCGTCGACGACAAATATCCTGAGCATCGGGCCCTTCAGCACGGGCCAGTAAGCCACCCCGACGCGTCCGCCGCGCATCAAAACCGGAACGGTGTAGGCGAACTGGCTGAAGTGGCAGGCGGCAAAAAACAGCAGCAGTACAAGCTGCGCCTCGAGCGATCCGAAAAACGGCGGACGAGCAGCGAGAAGATAGAGCGACAACAGCCCGATCGGCAGATTGATCCCGCCCAGGAACGCGACGCTCGCGGCCAAGGTCGGCGCGATCGGGTTGCTGCGCTCTTCCCGCGGCAGCAATATCTTCAGCGTGTTGCGCTGGGCAACGCTGAACTGGATGAAGGCACCGCCGAACCAGAGAGCATTGAGAAGCAGTACGAAGTCGGAAGGGCGCATGATTATTTTCCGTAGAAGGCCTCGCTGCGCACTACACGGCCGGCGTCATCAAAATCCATGAACTCGCTGGCGCGCGTGTCGCCCAGTTGCCACCACACCGTCAGTCGCGCGATCGTGTCGTCCCAGCTCCAATTCAGGATCCTCAAATCGGCGCTTTCGATGCTGCCATAGGCTTTGCGCCAGTAGGCGCGGATGTTCTCGGCGCCGGTGACGATGGGAGAGTCGGTCAGTTTGAGGGCCAGAGGGCTGCGCATCTCTGCATTGGCGGCAAAATGCGCAACGACCGCATCGATATCGACCCTGCACCAGTTCGCGCACCATGCCGCGACAAACCGTTCGGCGGCTGCGCGATTCATTGCCTGTCCGCTCATGAAGCGACCCTCCCCTGGTTCGTTGCCCGAACAGTGGCAAAGCTCGGCTCTCATGTCAACTATATTGACTTTAGGATCCGTCAGCTGTTGTCGGCGATCGTCTCCATGACGGCCATCCATGCGGCAGCACCGGGCGCCCCGACGCGATCGAACGCTTCGCGCAGAACCTTGCGCTCATGGTCGGATGCCCTTCGCTCGATGCGCTGCCCCGCGCCCGTCAGGCGCAGCAGTTTGGAGCGATGCTGCTCGGGCGACCGCTGCGAGATCAGGAGCTTGCGCTCCAGGAGGAGGTTGAGTGGCCGGTTCAAAGCCTGCTTGGACACCCCGAGGATCTCGATCAGCGAGCCGATTGCGATATCCGGCCGGCGCGCCACCACATAGAGGATACGATGGTGCGGGCGCGAGAGGCCCTGCTTGGCAAGATACGCGTCGGCCTCCAGCGTCATCCCGCGCCAGCCGTAATACATGAGCTCCAGCGCTGCATCCAGATCGTGCAACTTCTCGAGTGAGGCGCGGTGGAGGCCGGCGGCTTGAGACATCTTTGCCATCACCTGACTTCGTCGAATCAAAACAACTTACCCGAGCGCCCGCAGCTCGCGTCGCAACACCTTGCCGGTCGCCGTCATCGGCAAGGTTTCCGCAAACTGCACGAAGCGCGGATATTCGTGGGCGGCGAGTTGCACCTTGACGAACTCCTGGATCTCGCGCGCGAGTGCGTCGCTGCCGGCAAAGCCCGGACGCAGCACGATCCAGGCCTTGATCGATTCGGTGCGGATCGGATCGGGGATGCCGACCACCGCGGCCATCGCCACCGCGGGATGCTTCATCAGCGTGTGCTCGATCTCGGACGGGCCGACGCGGTAGCCGGCGGTGGTGATGACATCGTCCTCGCGGCTGACGTACCAGAAGTAACCGTCCGCATCGTGCACGCCGAGATCGCCGGTGAGCAGGAACTCGCCGGCATATTTCTTCGCCGTCGCCTCCGGATTGCGCCAGTATTCGATCATCGTGCACGGGCACGGCTGGCGCACACCGATGATGCCGCGCTGCCCGCGCGGTAATTCCTCGCCCTTGTCATTGACGATGCGGACGTCGAAGCCGGGTGTCGCCTTGCCCATCGAACCGGGGCGGATCGGAAACAGGTTGGAGTTGCTGCCGATCACGAGGTTGCACTCGGTCTGGCCGAACACCTCGTGCGCATCGATGCCGAAGGTCTCGCGCACCCAGCCCAGAAGCTCGCCGCCGAGCGATTCACCGCCGGTAAAAATACTGCGCAGCTTGACGCCCGGATGCTTCACGCCGGCCTGGCGCATCAGCTTCAGCGCCGTCGGCGGCAGGAAGACGTTGCGGACGCCGAGATCAGCCATCATCTGCATCGCCGCCTGCGGTTCGAATTTTCGCGCCCGGTGGCCGACCAGGGGAATGCCGTGATACCAGAATGCGAACAGGCCGTTGACGAGCCCGCCGATCCAGGCCCAGTCCGCCGGCGTCCACATGAGATCGCCCGGTCGCGGCAGGAAGTTGTGGCACATCTCGACGTTCGGGAGATGCCCGAGCACAAGGCGGTGCGCATGCAGCGCGCCCTTGGGATTGCCGGTCGTGCCTGACGTGTAGATGATCAGCGCCGGATCATCCGCAGAAGTATCGACCGTCTCAAAGTCCTCTGAGGCGGTTTCGATCGCCGACCAGAACGGTTTTGCGCCCGCGTGAACGGCGCCGCTCGTGACGTAGATGTCTTGCAGATAGGGCAGCCGATCGCGGATCTTTGTAAGCTTCTCCCAGCCGGCTTCGTCGGTGACGATTGCCTTGGCCTGCGCGTTCGACAGACGGAATTCCAGCGCGTCCTCACCGAACAGCGCGAATAGCGGGATCGAGATCAACCCGGAGCGGAACGCCGCCATGTGCACGATCGGCAATTCCAATGACTGCGACAGGAACACCGCGACGCGGTCGCCGCGCGTGAGCCCGTCCGCCCGCAGCACGTTGGCAAAGCGCCGCGACATCTCGGCGACCTCGTCAAATGAGGTGCGCGAGGTTGCGCCGTTCTCGTCGACATAGACCAGCGCGAGGCGTCCCGTGCCGTCGGCATGGCGATCGCAGCACGCCTCCGCCATGTTGAAGCGCGCCGGGATGTCCCAGCGAAAGTTGCGATAGAGCTCGTCGTAGGTGGACGCTTCGGTCAGCATGACAAAGCTCCAGAGGAGGGTAAGTTAGCCCGACAACGCCGCCTTCACCAAACCGCTGGCCTTGCCGAAATCCATCTGCCCTGCGTACTTCGCCTTCAAGGCCGCGATGACCTTGCCCATGTCCTTCATGCCGGCCGCGCCGGTCTCGGCGATGGCGCCCGAGATCGCCGTCTTCACGTCGTCATCCGACATCTGCTTCGGCAGGTAAGCCGAGATCACCGCGATCTCCTCGCGCTCCTGCGCGGCGAGCTCGGCGCGGCCGCCCTTGTCGTAGAGCTCGACCGACTCCTGACGCTGCTTGATCATCTTCTGGAGCACGCCGAGCAGGTCGGCATCCGACAGCGGCGGCTTGCCGCTGCCGCGCGCCTCGATGTCGGCATTCTTGATGGTCGAGTTGACCATACGCAGCGTGGAGAGCTTGCGCTCCTCCTTGGCCTTCATGGCCTCCTTCACCGCATTGTTGATGTCATCGCGCAACATGGTCGTGATCCTCTCAATCCATAGCGCCTGATCTAGGACGTTCGCAGGCAAGAGGCCATACCGGACCCGCCGTGGTCCGGTTCATTGTTTCCCGGCGGCCACCCTAAAACTGCGCAAAAATTGCCAGTTCCAGCTTAGGTGCCCGAGGAGAACTGTCAAATATGCAAAAACGCATGTGAATCGGCGCTGTCCTGCTTTGACGGCGGCGTCCGCGGAGACTATGAACCGGGCTCATGACACAACATGACAACGACCCCGCCTGGCCGGACCACAAACCGACCGCGCTCCTCGTGCTCGCCGATGGCACGGTGCTCGAAGGCTTTGGTCTCGGCGCCGAGGGCCAAGCCGTCGGTGAAGTCTGCTTCAACACCGCGATGACCGGATACGAGGAGATCTTGACTGATCCCTCCTATGCCGGGCAGCTCATCACCTTCACCTTCCCGCATATCGGCAATGTCGGCACCAACGAGGACGACATCGAGACGGTGAACATGGCCGCGACGCCCGGCGCGCGCGGCGTGATCCTGCGCACCGCGATCACCGATCCCTCGAACTACCGCGCCACCAGGCATCTCGACGCCTGGCTCAAGGCGCGCGGCATCATCGGCCTCTCCGGCATCGACACCCGGGCGCTGACCGCGTTGATCCGCTCCAAGGGCATGCCCAATGCCGTGATCGCGCACGCCAAGGACGGCGAGTTCGACCTGCATGGCCTCAAGGAAGAGGCGCGCGAATGGCCGGGGCTCGAGGGCATGGACCTCGTGCCGATGGTCACTTCCGGCCAGCGCTTCACCTGGGACGAGACGCCCTGGCTGTGGGACAAGGGCTTTGGCCGCCAGGAAAACCCGGAGTTCAACATCGTTGCCATCGATTACGGCATCAAGCGCAACATTCTGCGCCTGCTCGCCGGTGTCGGCTGCAAGGTGACGGTGGTGCCGGCCACGACCTCGTCCGAAGACATTCTGGCGATGAAGCCGGACGGCGTGTTCCTGTCCAATGGTCCGGGCGATCCGGCCGCGACCGGCAAATATGCCGTGCCGGTGATCCAGGACGTGATCAAGTCGGGCACGCCGACCTTCGGCATATGCCTCGGCCACCAGATGCTCGGCCTCGCCGTCGGCGCCAAGACCAGGAAGATGCATCAGGGCCATCACGGCGCCAATCACCCGGTAAAGGACGAGACCACCGGCAAGGTCGAGATCACCTCGATGAACCACGGCTTTGCCGTGGACGAGAGCACGCTGCCGAAGGGCGCAACCCAGACCCACATCTCGCTGTTCGACGGCTCCAATTGCGGCATCCAGCTCGACGGCAAGCCGGTGTTCTCGGTGCAGTACCACCCGGAAGCTTCACCCGGCCCGCGCGACTCGCACTATCTGTTCCAGCGGTTTGCGGATCTGATGCGGCAGAAGAAGAGCGCGTAAGGCGCGCTCTCCTCTCTCAACTGCACTCACGACATCAAGCCTGGGCATGGTCCCGGGCTTTTTTTGTCATTCCGGGGCGTGCGAAGCACGAACCCGGAATCCATCAGACAACAAGCTCTGCGGCACGATGGATTCTCAGGTGCGCAATTGCGCATCATAGGTCGACGCTGCGCGTCGCCCTGGAATGACGGGGAACGTCGAGTGACGCCCCTCGTTGATCCCTGCCACGCTCACGCAGGAGCCCGCCATGTCCGTCGTCCGCGACAATGCCGAGCCGCTCGCCATCGTGTTCGAGGATGACGGGCTGGTGCCGAACAACATCCTCCCCTTCCTGGTCTATCAGGGCGCAGTGAAGCTCGATCCGAAACACCCGGAGGAGTCCATCGAAAATCTGTTCGGCGCCAATGGCTGGGGCGGGACGTGGCGCAACGGCGTCTTCGACTATCTGCACTATCACACGACGGTGCACGAAGTGCTCGGCGTCGCGCGCGGTAGCGCCCGGGTGCGCTTCGGCGGCGATCATGGCCAGGAGCTGGAGATCAAGGCAGGCGATGTCGCGATCCTTCCCGCCGGCACCGGACATCAATGCATCAAGGCGAGCGACGATTTCTGCGTGATCGGCGCCTATCCGCCGGGATCGAAGATGGAGATCACGCGGCCGACTCCGGAGAACCACGCCAGGGCGCTGAAGACGATTCCCGCCGTGAAGCTGCCGCCGGCCGATCCGGTGCAAGGCAAGGACGGGCCTTTGATGCAGCTGTGGCGCGACTGAGTTGCTCAGGTCTATCCAAACACTCGTCGTCGTCCCGGCGAGGGCCGGGACTCATAACCACCAAACGTAGTTTGGCGAAGACTCGCTAACGCGCATCCCGCGCCACAACTTCTCCCTGGGGATATGGGTCCCGGCCCCCGTACGCAAGTTGCGCGCTAGGCCTGGACGACATTGTGGAGGCGTTTGCGTCTAACGTCCTCTACGCCGCGTTGCTGCCTTCCTGGCGGGTGGCTTCGAACAGGAACCAGGTGCGGCGCTCGGTCTCGTCGATGAAGACTTCGAGGATGCTGGCGCTGGCGACATCTCCGGCTTCGTCGCAGACCTCGTGCGCCTTGCGCATCGCAGCTGCGACATGCTTGTTGTCCTGCATCAGTTCGCGCAGCATCTCGCGCGGCGGGACGTAATCCTCGTTGTTGTCCTTGATGGTCTGCAGCTTGGCGACCTGGCCGATCGACTTCAGTGTGGTGCCGCCGATCTTGCGCACGCGCTCGGCGAGCTGGTCCGTGGTGGCGAAGATCTGATCGGACTGCTCGTCGAGCAGCAGATGATAATCGCGGAAATGCCGGCCGCTGATGTGCCAGTGGAAATTCTTGGTCTTCAGATACAGCGCGAATGCATCGGCCAGAAGCACGTTGAGCGCCTCGGAAACCTTGTTGACGGCCTGTGGCGACAGATCCGTGGGAGTGTCGAGGTCGGGCGAGACCTTGTTGGGGGCTTTGCTCACGGGAAACCTTCCTGTTAGGACGCGGACATTGACGGCGCGCCGTCGCACCCCTAACGCAAGGCGGGCAGCGCCGGTTCCGCTCACGGAACCGTTAGGCCGGGACCTTCGAAATACCATGGATGATTGGATCGATTATTACGACTCCACGCATACGATCTATGTCAGCAAGTTGCATCGCGATTTGCACTTCCGGATCATCGCGCGGGACATCATCGGCTACATCTCGTCGCCCGAGGCGACCGTGCTCGACTATGCCTGCGGCGAGGCGCTCTCGGCCGAGCAGGTGGCATCCGCCTGCGGCAAGCTGATCCTGGCCGAGCCCGCCCCGGGCGTGCGCGGCCGCCTGATCGCCCGGTTTGCCCCGAATACAAAAATCCGCGTCCGCTCGCTCGATGACGTTCGCAAGATGCAGGACCAATCCATCGACCTTGTCGTGATGAACTCGGTCGCGCAATACATGACGCCGGGGGAACTCGATGCGGCGCTACGCAACATCCGGCGGTTGTTGACGCCGTCCGGCAAGCTGGTGCTCGGCGACATCCTCCAGCCCAATGTCGGGATGGCCCAGGACGTCACCGCGCTGCTCAGCTTCGCCTTGCGCCACGGCTTCTTGAAGGATGCGCTGGTCGGGCTGATCAGCACGGCGCTGTCGGACTACCGCCATCTGCGAACGCGCATTGGACTGCAGCGCTACAGCGAGGACGAGATCACCGCGAAGCTGGCGGCGGCCGGGTTCGCGGTCCAGCGTGCCCACACCAATATCGGCCATAACCGCTGGCGCATGACCTTCATCGCGCGGCCGCCCTTGGTCCGTTAAGCATAACAATTGGCTGAGGTGGCTTGTCGCCTCCCGATCGGCAATGATCCGCGCGGCCCGGTGGCGGAAGCGTCTACGCGAGAGCAGTGCATTGCTCTTTATCCTGGTTCAAATCCAGGCCGGGCCTCCACGCTTCGCCCCTGCGGGGCTACGCGTGGCGCAGCCACGCCAGACCCGCAGCGTGTCCGGCGTAGCTTGAGCGAAGCGAAAGCGTAGACGGACTGGAGCTTCCTCGGCCCGGCACCTGCGCGCAATCGGCTCAATTGCTCTGCGCGTCGACCACATCGCACCCGGACAGCAGCTGAAGCCGGTCGGCATCCTTCGCGGCGGAGTTGATCACGGCATCGAGCAGGCCCGGGAAGCGCGCATCCAGATCCTCGCGGCGCAGCCGCACGAACCGATTGGTCCCCGCCACCCGAGTCTGCATCAGCCCGCATTCGCGCAGCTTGGCGAAGTGGTAGGCGAGGTTGGACTTCCCGCCGAGGCCGCTGAAATCGCCGCAGCACAATTCGCTGCTGATATGTTCCTGCTGGGCGAGCTGGTAGACGATTGCCAGCCTGATCGGATCGCTCAGGCAATCCAGGACCATCGGCAGCTCGATCTGCTCGCGGGTGGGATGAAGGGGCGTGCGGCTCATGTCGGAATCATAGCGAAGTGACCGCATTGTTCAATAGTTCTTGAACCAATTGACACCGAAACGTTGCCGATCAATAGTTCAATAAACGTTGAACATAAGGATAAAATCGGATGAGCGTCTTCTGGCTGGCCTTGGCGGCGTTCGCGATCGGCACGGAAAGCTTTGTCATTGCAGGACTTTTGCCGACGATCGCCACTGACTTGGGAATTTCGGTCCCGGCCGCCGGTCAATTGGTCACCGCTTACGCCCTCACCTATGCCGTGGGCTCGCCCATCCTCGCGGTGACCATGAACAACATCGACCGCCGCACCGCGCTGGCGCTGGCGCTGTCGACCTTCATTGCCGGAAACCTGTTTGCAGCCGTTGCGTCGGGCTACGCACTGCTGCTCGCCTCGCGCATGCTGATGGCGCTGGGCGCGGGGCTGTGCATGCCGACGGCGCTCGCCGTGTCGGTGGCCGTCGCCTCGCCCGAGCGGCGCGGCCGCGCCGTGGCGCTTGTCACCTCGGGCCTTACGGTGGCGACCGTCGTCGGCGTCCCGCTTGGCAATCTGGTTGGCAGCGTGCTCGGCTGGCGCGCAACCTTTGCCATGGTTGCGGTCCTCGGCGCTGTCGCACTCGCCGGCCTCCTGCTTGGCCTGCCTCGCGGCCTGCCGCGAAACACGGCTTCGCTCGCTGAACGGCTGGCCGTGGCGCGTCACAGCAACGTGCTGGCCGCGCTCGTCATTACGATTCTGTGGGCGCTCGGCGGCTTCACCGTGTTCACCTATTTCGCGGTCCCGCTGCGCGGCCTGGGATTCGATGCGTCGCAGATCAGCCTTGCGCTGCTGGTGTTCGGCGGTGCAGCCGCAATCGGCAACATGCTCGGCGGCGTCCTGGCTGACCGGCTCGGCACGCTGATGACCGCGGCGCTCGGACTCGCCGGCATGGCGAGCGCGCTGATCCTGCATTCGCTGGTCCTGAAGCTGATGCCGGGGCAGGCGCATTATGCCGTGCTGGGTGCGATCTTCCTCTGGGGCATTTCCGGCTGGGCGTTCTATCCGGCCCAGATTGCCAGCATCATCCGGATCGAGCCACAGGCCTCGATGATCGCGCTCTCGCTCAACGCCTCCGCCATGTATCTCGGCTTCGCCATCGGCGGGGCCCTGGGCGGCGCGGTGCTGGCGACGCTGTCGCCGACAGACCTCGGCTGGATTGGCGGATCGAGCGTTACGGCTTCGCTTTTGGTCCACCTCACCCGCGGCTGGCAGGCCCGGCCGAAACCCGTCAAAATTGCCGGTTGATGGGCATTTTTCGGGGTTTCGCCGCCCCGGAATCTGGTCTAAGACCCACCCGCGCGCGAGGAAGACCAACGCGCTCTCGGCCACAGGGGACGCGCAGCAAGCGCGCCCTTTTTTTGTGCCCAAATCCGACTTCGGCGAGAGTTGATGCCCAAACGTACAGACATCACCACCATCCTGATCATCGGCGCCGGTCCTATCGTGATCGGACAGGCCTGCGAGTTCGACTATTCGGGCACGCAGGCGGTGAAGACGCTGAAGGAAGAGGGCTATCGCATCGTGCTCGTCAATTCCAACCCGGCCACCATCATGACCGACCCGGAATTGGCCGATGCGACCTATATCGAGCCGATCACGCCCGAGATCGTCGCCAAGATCATCGAGAAGGAACGTCACATCATTCCCGGCGGCTTCGCGCTGCTGCCGACCATGGGCGGGCAGACCGCGCTAAACTGCGCGCTGTCGCTGCGCCGGCAAGGCACGCTCGAAAAATTCGACGTCGAGATGATCGGCGCCACGGCGGATGCGATCGACAAGGCGGAAGACCGCCAGCTGTTCCGCGAGGCCATGACCAAGATCGGGCTTGAGACGCCGAAGTCGCGGCTTGCCAACGCCTCCGCCCTGAAGAAATCCTATCGCGACAAATACCAGGCCGAGCGCGAGAAACTGTCCGGCGCAGCTCTCGAAGAACTCGAGCGACAATGGATCCTCGGCGAAAGCGACCGCCGCAAGCGCTACCAGGAATATGCGCTCGGCCAGGCGCTGATGGCGCTGTCCGAGATCGGCCTGCCGGCGATCATCCGCCCCTCCTTCACGATGGGCGGCACTGGCGGCGGCATTGCCTATAACAAGGAAGAATTCCTCGACATCATCGAGCGCGGCCTGGATGCATCTCCCACCAACGAAGTGCTGATCGAAGAATCCGTGCTCGGCTGGAAAGAGTTCGAGATGGAGGTGGTGCGCGACAAGAAGGACAATTGCATCATCGTCTGCTCGATCGAGAACCTCGATCCAATGGGCGTTCACACCGGCGATTCCATCACGGTGGCGCCGGCGCTGACGCTGACCGACAAGGAATATCAGATCATGCGCGACGCCTCGCTGGCGGTGCTGCGCGAGATCGGCGTGGAGACCGGCGGCTCCAACGTTCAGTTCGGCGTCAATCCGGACGACGGCCGCATGGTGGTCATCGAGATGAATCCGCGGGTGTCGCGCTCGTCCGCTTTGGCCTCCAAGGCCACCGGCTTTCCGATCGCAAAAGTCGCCGCCAAGCTCGCGGTCGGCTACACCCTGGACGAAATCGCCAACGACATCACCGGCGGCGCGACGCCGGCCTCGTTCGAGCCGACCATCGACTACGTCGTCACCAAGGTGCCGCGTTTCGCGTTCGAGAAGTTCCCGGGCGCATCGACCACGCTGACGACGTCGATGAAGTCGGTCGGCGAAGTGATGGCGATCGGCCGTACCTTCCAGGAGAGCCTGCAAAAGGCGCTGCGCGGGCTCGAGACCGGCCTCACCGGCCTCGACGAGATCGAGATCGAGGGTCTCGGCCGCGACGACGACAAGAACGCGATCCGGGCCGCACTCGGCACGCCGACGCCGAACCGGCTGCTCCAGGTCGCCCAGGCGATGCGGCTCGGCTGGTCGAACGAGGACATCTTCAATTCCTGCAAGATCGATCCGTGGTTCCTCAGCGAGATGCGCGGCATCGTCGAGATGGAAGAGAAGGTTCGCAAGAACGGCCTGCCGGGCAACGCCTTCGCCATGCACTCGCTCAAGACGATGGGCTTCTCGGACGCGCGGTTGGCCGTGCTCGCACAGGCGACGGAGGCCGAGGTGACCGCGAAGCGCCACGCGCTCGGTATCCGTCCCGTGTACAAGCGCATCGACACCTGCGCGGCCGAATTCGCCTCCCCCACCGCCTACATGTATTCGACCTATGAGGCGCCGTTCGCAGGCGCGCCGGCGGACGAGAGCATGCCGTCGGACAAGAAGAAGGTCATCATCCTCGGCGGCGGACCGAACCGCATCGGCCAGGGCATCGAGTTCGACTATTGCTGCTGCCATGCCTGCTTCGCGCTGCATGACGCCGGCTACGAATCCATCATGGTCAACTGCAACCCGGAAACGGTGTCGACGGACTACGACACCGCCGACCGGCTCTATTTCGAGCCGCTCACCGCCGAGGACGTGCTGGAGATCATCGCGAAGGAACGTTCGAACGGCACGCTGCACGGCGTCATCGTGCAGTTCGGCGGCCAGACTCCGCTGAAGCTTGCGCGCGCGCTGGAAGCTGCCGAAGTGCCGATCCTCGGCACCTCGCCCGACGCCATCGATCTTGCGGAGGACCGCGACCGCTTCAAGCGTGTGCTCGACAAGCTGCGTCTCAAGCAGCCGAAGAACGGCATCGCCTATTCGGTCGAGCAGGCCCGCCTGGTCGCGGCCGATCTCGGCCTGCCGCTGGTGGTGCGGCCCTCCTACGTACTCGGCGGCCGCGCGATGCAGATCATCCGCGAGGAGAACCAGCTCAGCGACTACCTGCTCGGCACGCTGCCGGAGCTGGTGCCCGCCGACGTCAAGGCGCGCTACCCGAACGACAAGACCGGGCAGATCAACACCGTGCTCGGCAAGAATCCGCTGCTGTTCGACCGCTATCTGTCAGACGCCACCGAGATCGACGTCGATTGTCTGTGCGATGGCAAGGACACCTTCATTGTCGGCATCATGGAGCACATCGAGGAAGCGGGCATCCATTCCGGCGATTCCGCCTGCTCACTGCCGCCGCACTCGCTCGATGCCAGGATGATCGGGGAGCTGGAGCGGCAGACACGTGAGCTGGCGCTTGGTCTTGACGTCGTCGGCCTGATGAACGTGCAGTACGCGATCAAGGACGGCGCTATCTACGTGCTCGAAGTCAACCCGCGCGCCTCGCGCACCGTACCGTTCGTCGCCAAGGTGGTCGGCACGCCGGTCGCAAAAATCGCCGCCCGAATCATGGCCGGCGAGAAGCTCGCCGACTTCAAGCTGACGAAGGCGGACTTCAAGCATGTCGGCGTGAAGGAATCGGTGTTTCCGTTCGCGCGCTTCCCGGGCGTCGACACGGTGCTCGGCCCGGAGATGCGCTCGACCGGCGAGGTCATGGGCATCGATAGCTCCTTCGCCGTAGCGTTTGCCAAGAGCCAGCTCGGCGGCGGCACGCACGTGCCACGCAAGGGCACGGTGTTCGTCTCTGTGCGTGAGAGCGACAAGACACGCATCGCCGAGGCCGTTCGCGAACTGCATTCGCTCGGCTTCAAGGTGCTGGCGACTTCGGGCACGCAGCGCTTCCTCACCGATCAGGGCATTCCGACCGAGAAGGTGAACAAGGTGCTGGAGGGGCGGCCGCACATCGTCGACGCCATCACCAACGGCGATATCCAGCTCGTCTTCAACACCACCGAAGGCCCGCAGGCGCTCGCCGACAGCCGCTCGCTGCGGCGCGCGGCCCTCTTGCATAAAGTGCCATATTACACCACTCTTTCCGGGGCCGTGGCGGCCGCGCAGGGCATCCGGGCCTATCTGGGCGGGGACCTTGAGGTTCGTACCCTGCAGAGCTATTTTTCGGAAACCTGATCATTGGCGGGGCAAAGCCTCCGCTAAGTGATAGGCACTGAGGCCACAATGGCCGGAGGAACCGTCCGGTCGTGTGGCAGTTCTGTTCCGTCGCCTAGCCCCTATCTGTCAACGTCCGGCGGCCCCTGTCTTGGGCCTCGGAATACCGACGAATCAAGGTTGCGGGCGCCCAACTGCGGTTTCGGGCGCACGATCGAAGGACGAGAGAGAAGATGGAAAAGGTTCCGATGACAGCGGGCGGGTTTGCCGCGCTCGGGGAAGAATTGAAGAAGCGCCAGTCGGAGGACCGTCCGCGCATCATCGAGCATATCGCGGAGGCGCGCTCGCACGGCGACCTGTCTGAAAACGCGGAATATCATGCTGCGAAGGAAGAGCAGTCCCACAATGAAGGCCGCATCGCCGAACTTGAGGACAAGCTCGCGCGCGCCGACATCATCGACATCTCGAAGCTGTCCGGCGACACCATCAAGTTCGGCGCCACCGTGACGCTGGTCGACGAGGACACCGAAAAGAAGGCGGTGTGGCAGATTGTCGGCGAGGTTGAGGCCGACGCCAAGAAAGGCCGCATCTCCATCACCTCGCCGCTCGCGCGCGCGCTGATCGGCAAGAAGAAAGGCTCGACCGTCGAGGTCAACGCACCCGGCGGCGCCAAGGCGTATGAGATCACCAAGGTGGAGTGGCGGTAAGGATTTTGCCGTCGCATGCGCCGACATTTGAAAAGGCCGCGCTTAGCGCGGCCTTTTTGTTGCTGCGCAAGAACGGGGAGAGGGAGAGATACAGCGAGCTATCTCCGTCCCTTCACGTCCAGCGGCACGGCCGCCTCGTACTTCGAATTGTGCAGCACCAGCGAGGTCCGCACGTTGCGGACATGGGGGGCCGCGGTCAGGTGCGTGACGAAATCCTGGAAATTGGCCATGTCGGGCGCGACGCATTTCAGGATGAAGTCGACCTCGCCGGACAGCATCCAGCACTCCCGCACCAAGGGCTCGGCGCGGACGAACTCCTCGAAGGCGCGCAAATCCGCCTCGGCCTGGCTGGAGAGATGCACGGCGGCGAACACCGTGACGTCGAATCCGAGTTTCCGCGGATCCAGCAGGCCACGGTAGCCATGGATATAGCCCTCTTCCTCCAGCGCGCGGACGCGGCGCAGGCAGGGCGGCGGCGAAATTCCGACGCGCTTGGCCAGCTCGACATTGGTGATTCGTCCGTCGGCCTGGATCTCGGCGAGAATTTTGAAGTCGATCTCGTCTAGGTTCCGCGACACGTGAATGGAACTCCTGGCCTTTATGGCGGTCTCGGGTGGGTTTGCCGCAACCTCATAGCCCAGTCTTGGCGGAATGAGCAATTTTATTGCGCGTGCAGCGCAAATCGACTTTTGTTCCCTGCTGGAAAAATCCGCCGATTGGGAATGCAATTCTTGCATGGCTCACCAGAAGGCTTAGATTGGCTCTGATATTTCAGCGTCTCCGCGAGGCCTCCCCGGCACGTTCCGCGCCGCGCTGCAATCCCCGTGAAAGGCGTCCGTCACCATGTCCGCCCATGTCCATGCAAAGGTCGTCATCATCGGCTCCGGTCCTGCCGGATACACAGCGGCGATCTACGCCGCGCGCGCGATGCTCGAGCCGATCCTGATCCAGGGCATCCAGCCGGGCGGCCAGCTCACCATCACCACCGACGTCGAGAATTATCCGGGCTTCGCCGACGTGATCCAGGGCCCCTGGCTGATGGAGCAGATGGAGAAGCAGGCGCTGCATGTGGGAACCCAAATCAAGACTGACCTGGTCATCAGGCTGGACACTTCACACCGGCCGTTCCGCCTCATCTGCGACTCCGGCGACGTCTACCTCGCCGAGACCGTCATCCTCGCCACCGGCGCCCAGGCGCGCTGGCTCGGGATCTCTTCCGAGGAGACCTTCAAAGGTTTTGGCGTCTCGGCCTGCGCCACCTGCGACGGCTTCTTCTATCGCGGCAAGGACGTGATCGTGGTCGGCGGCGGCAACACCGCGGTCGAGGAGGCGCTGTTCCTGACCAACTTCGCCTCGCAGGTGACGGTGGTTCACCGCCGCGACCATTTCCGCGCCGAGCGCATCCTACAGGATCGCCTGTTCAAGCACCCCAAGATCAAGGTGGTCTGGGACAGCGCCATTGACGAGATCTGCGGCGAGACCAACCCTGGCAAGGTCACCCATGTCCGCCTGAAGAACGTCAAGACCGGCGCGCTCCGCGAGCTGAAGGCCGACGGTGTCTTCATCGCCATCGGGCACGCGCCGGCGACTGAGCTCGTGAAGGACCAGGTCAAGCTCAAACGGTCGGGCTATGTCGAGGTCGCCCCGAACTCGACCGCCACTTCGGTGCCCGGCCTGTTCGCCGCCGGCGACGTCGCCGACGAGACTTATCGCCAGGCCGTCACGGCCGCAGGCCTCGGCTGCATGGCAGCGCTCGAAGCCGAACGATTCTTGGCCCTGCGCGCCTGCGAGCGCGCGGCAGCGGAATAACGATCATGGCTAGAACACGCGACGGATTTACGGATATGGACTGGGACAAGCTGAAGGTGTTTCACGCGGCGGCGGAAGCGGGCAGCTTCACGCATGCGGGCGAGCAGCTCGGCCTGTCGCAATCGGCGGTGTCACGCCAGGTCTCGGCGCTGGAGCAGGAGCTCTCGGTCTCGCTGTTCCACCGCCACGCCCGCGGCCTGATCCTCACCGAGCAGGGCGACCTCTTGTTCCGCACCGCGCATGACGTGTTCATGCAGCTCCAGGCGGCGCGCGCGAAACTGACCGACAGCCGCGAGCGGCCGAGCGGCGATCTCAAGATCACGACCACGCCCGGCGTCGGCATCAACTGGCTGATCCCGCGGCTCGGCGAATTCACCGCGCTCTATCCGGAAATCCGGATCTCGCTGATCGTCACCGACGAAGAGCTCGACCTGTCGATGCGCGAGGCCGACGTCGCGATCCGAACCCGCAAGCCGACGCAGCCGGATCTGATCCAACGCAAGCTGTTCGCGATGGGCTTCCACGCCTATTGCTCGCCGGACTACATCAAGCGATTCGGCACGCCGCGAACGCTGGAAGAGCTCGACTCCCACCGCATCATCACGCTCTCCGACGGAAATTTCGCGCCGCATCTGCAGAACCGCAACTGGCTGGTCGAAGCCGGCCGCAACGGCAGCGGTCCGCGCGAAGCTTATTTCAGGGTGAACAACATCCTCGGTCTCGTGCGCGCCTGTCAGCAGGGCCTCGGCATCGCCGCGCTGCCGGACTACCTGATCGAAGAGCAGAGCCGCTTGGTGCAGCTGTTCGGCGAGTCCGACTCGATCCAACTCGACACGTATTTCGTCTATCCCGAGGAATTGAAGACGGTCGCACGCGTGCAGGTGTTCCGCGACTTCGTGGTGAGCAAGGCGCAACGCTGGCCGTCCTGATTTCCGCATGTCTGACATGCGACCTCGACGGTTGCTGCATGGCGTGGGGCAAGCTCATAATGTATGCACGCTGAGCCTTCGCGTTGCGCATTTGTCCCCCTCCTCCAGTGGCGCGGGAGTTCAGTAATCCCTCTTGGAAGGTGATTGTGTCGGCCTCACGTGGCCAATACCTTAAGCCGGGCTCGTTCGAGTCCGGCTTTTTTTTGAATATTTCACCCTCGCCTTCCACGTGTATTGACAGTTCCACGTATACCCCACATCATTTGCGAATGATCACGAAGTCGTGCGCAATCTCGTTCGAGGCAGTCGTCTCGAAAAAGGGCCCCCATTCGGGGACCTCGGATTATTGCGCGCGCTAGGCTGACTTCGTCATCGTCGCAATCTTCGAAAACCCCGCCGCCTGGACGGGGTTTTTTCATGTGCCCTCCGTCTCAGGTCCTGTCCGAGAAGGAGATGGAACATGACCGACCTACCAAGTCATTTGCACGGGCTCTGGCTGCCGCTGGTGACGCCGTTTCACGACGGTCGTCTCGATGAGACGTCGCTGCGGCGGCTGACGCGGCATTACAGCGGACAAGCCGTCGACGGCTTCATCCTGGGGGCGACCTCCGGTGAAGGCATGACGCTGCGGGACGCCGAGCTCGAGCGCCTCGTCGCCGTCGTGCGCGACGAGATGGCGGCCGGTCGCCGCACGGTGCCGATCTGCCTCGGGCTCTCCGGCGCCGATACGTCGCGACTAAACGACCGCCTCGATGAGACCGCGGACTGGCCGATCGACGGCTATTTGATCGCCAGTCCCTATTATGTGCGACCGTCGCAACGCGGACTGCTGGCGCATTTCGAGGCGCTCGCCGATCACGCCGCCTGGCCGCTTGCGCTCTACAACATCCCGTATCGCACCTCGGTCAACATCACCAACCAGACGCTGCTGCGGCTCGCTGAGCATCCAAACATCGTCGGGCTAAAGGATTGCGGCGCGAGCCGCGCGCAATCCATCGCGCTGCTGCGCGACCGGCCGCAGGGCTTTCGCGTGCTCACCGGCGAGGACGCAAATTATCACGAAGCGCTCTGCGATGGCGCCGACGGCGGCATCGTGCTGTCAGCACATGTCGAGACCGCGACCTTCGCCGCGGTCCATGCCGAGCTCAAGCGCGGCAATCACGACGCGGCGCTGGCGCGCTGGCAGGAGGTCGCGGAGCTGACGCGCCTGCTGTTCGCCGAACCCAGTCCCGCACCTGCAAAGTACTGGCTGTGGCGAAGCGGCCTCATCGACAGCCCCGAGGTGCGCCTGCCGATGGTGGAGATCAGCAGCGAGCTCGCCGCCGCGCTCGATCGCGAGATCGAACGGCGGATGAGAGTTGCGGCCTAGCTCTTCCTTTGCCTCTCCCCGCAATCGGCAGGGCAATCGCATATGGATGCACGATGCGGCGACATCGGCAGTGGGCTCCCTCTCCCGCTTGCGGGGGAGGGTTGGGGTGGGGGCGTCTCCGCGTCGGGATTGTCGAGATTGGAAAGGATATCCCGCCATGGCGAGAGCCCGCACCCGCCGCGCTCTGCGAGCGCGTCGGCCTCTCCCGCAAGCGGGAGAGGCGGAGCAAGCCCGCGGACAATCCGCGTGAAATCCATATGGGATTGCCCTGGTAAGAACGGGGAGAGGGAGCGAGAGAGCGGAGTCCGTGGTTAACCGCGCGCGAACGGCCTTCGCAGGCGCCGCATGGGCATCCTCGTCTCGTTTACGCGAGGGTGCCTATCGTTTCCTCCAATGTCTTTCAGAGGGGGAAATCATGGGACATCGTATCCGGCCGACGGCCGCGGAGAATTTCGCGCCTGCCGATCTCTTGCAGGGAATTCTGGTGGTGTCGCCGTTCGGGTTCTGGGCCGTGTTGCTCGACCTGATCCCGGTGCTGGTGTTTCGCGTCTGGCTGGCCTGACACGGCCTGCCCACGGATGGTTAATCCGTGGTAGCACCTGTGTTCAAATACGCGCGACACTGCGACCCGGAATCTTAAAGCATCGTGCGTATCGTTCACGCCCATAAAGCGAAGAAATCGCGGGGGCGTTTGTGAATAGTCAGAATGATATGGCGTCGCATTACGACGCTGGACAGCAGAACTTTAGCACCGAGGACATTCTCTGGGCTGTCGGCATCTGGTCGGTGATCCTGACGCTGTCGCCGGTCATCGTGTTCTACATGCTGATGGTGGCGTAACTTCCATCTTCACTTCCAGAAAACGCAAAACGCGCGGACATCCGCGCGTTTTTCGTCCCAGGGAAATGAATGATGAATTATGCCGCCTGCTTGTGCATTGCGCCGGATGCCGACGCTGTGCCGCGAATAGCCTTAACTGAACGTTCGATCGCCGCCCACAGCCTTGCAATTTCATGAGCCGCGCGGCTCTCGGCCTGATATTCCCGCGCGCCTTCGCCATGGCTCAGCGCCATCAGAAGATCGGAACGGTTAGTGATCTGGCCGCCCCATACGGGAGCGCGGAACTTTGCCAGCGCCTCGCGGGCAATGGTGACGATCGGGCTTTCGGACTCGTCGCGGCGGGCCGGCGCGCCGTTGAGCACGACCGCATAGGGCTTGCGCGCCGCACGGCACATCTGAATGGTTTCCTGCACCGCGTTGACGTCGAACACGCCGGGACGCGCCGGAATCACCACCATCGTGGCGTTCCTGATCGCATCGTCGACGACGGCCGACAGGTTCGGCGGCGTGTCGATCAACACCCATTCATATCCGTCGCGCTTGGCAGCGGAGACGATGCCGCTGACCGAGTTCACCGCCGACTTGATCGGCGGCTCGTTGGTGCCACGCAGCTTGTGCCACAGCGTGAGCGACCCTTGCGGATCTGCATCGACGAGCAGGATGGGCTTCGTCGCCTTGATCTGCGCGGCGAGATGTGCGGCCAGGGTACTCTTGCCCGAGCCGCCTTTACGCGATGCAAAAACAATAACGTTCATACCTTGGCCTCCAGATTGACCCTAGATCGCGAAAATGAATCACTGCGCTGATTCGCGAAAGAAAAATTTACCGGGAGTTGCGCCCAAGCCACGAAATAACAAGACGTGTTGGCTTTTGAGTCACACTGATTGGCGCGACGATAGACACAAATTGCCGCGCAGCGTCTTTCGCACCCGGCAATCGTGCGTTTCTTGAGCAGCGCTGCGAGAAAAAACGAAACGCAACCCTGCCGAGCAAGTCGCATCGCGACTCTTCTTTCATCGACGGCGATCGCAATTGGCGCAAGCATGCGCGCGAGCGGGCGAACAAAAGGAGTCCAGTAGCTGTCGCGTAGCTGATGCCTCGGTCATTTTGATTCAAGCGGCTGCGAAACAACGCACCGGAAAAGTGAACGCCCGGAGGTCGCGCTTTGCCCGGGGCATGACGCAGTTTCGCGACAGGAACGTGCCAGGAAGCGCTCAGCCCTCGCTGGGCTTTTTCTTCTTGGCCGCCTTCGTGCTCTTCCTGGCGGTTTTGGGCGCAATGTTGGTCGGCTTGCCGGCGCGGACCTCGCCTGGCTCCGGTCCCTGCCGGAAGAACGGCCGGCACTGCGGCGAGAGCTGCGCCTTCTTCTGGATCATGCAGGCGGTAATGGCATCGACGTTCGGAACGAACTCGCCGCACAGCCGCATCG
Source organism: Bradyrhizobium sp. 142 (assembly GCF_023074015.1). Taxonomy (NCBI): domain Bacteria; kingdom Pseudomonadati; phylum Pseudomonadota; class Alphaproteobacteria; order Hyphomicrobiales; family Nitrobacteraceae; genus Bradyrhizobium; species Bradyrhizobium sp. 142. Next base: position 27,174 of record NZ_JADPKQ010000230.1, on the reverse strand, counting down.
CGTCGGGCGTGCAGGCCTGCTGTTCCTCCTGCGTGTAGGCAAAGCAAGCGCGAGGCTGGAGTAGGACGGCCAGGGCAATCCCGAAGATCGCAGCGGCCAAGAACTTCTCAAAGCGGAACGCCGGCATCGATCCCCCCAAAATGTCGAGTCAGGGCGGAAGTGTGGGTGAACGGTGGTTGGTTGGCAACCGAGCGGGGAAGCGAAACCCGGGACCTGTGCGGTCACGGCAACAGGCCGGTCAGCCCGGCACCAACCAGACCAGAGGCATCACAAAGGCCGGGCTGAGGGGTTATGCCGTCTTCTCAGCAATCGCCACGCCTTGTGCACAAGGCGCGCACTGCGGCGGGTGACCCGGTTTCGGGAGACGCCGGACGGGCATCTATTGGGTAAATTTCACGAAGCGCGCTCAATTGTGCATGCGAAAACGTGAATTGCGGTTTTGGCCAGGATCCGGTATTTTGTTCGTACACTAATGAATTGAGCGGCCGCGGCGCCTTACGGTGCGTGGGGTTGTTTTTCGTTTTTTGCAAAGCCAGTTTTAGGACGCCCCAAAATGACAGAGCACAGCCTCTGGCGTTTCTCGCGCGCGTTGCACCGCGCGATCAACAACCGGCATTTCGAGGATATCGAGGCCCTGATCGACGAGGACGTCGACTGGGCGCTTTACGGCCCGATCGACATGTTCCCGTTCCTCGGCGCGCGCCAGGGCAAGGCGGCGGTTCTCGACGTGATCCGCCAGCTCGCCGACAATTTCCGGGTCCGCCGTTTCGACCGCGAAAGCATCATGCTCGGGGTGGATTCGGCCGCCTCGATGCTGCGCTATTCGCTGACCGCACTGGATTCCGACAAGCCGATCTCGCTGCGGGTGGCGCAGTTCGCCCAGTTCAGGGCGGGCAGGCTCGTCAACATGCGCGTGCTGATCGACACCTTTGATCTGGTCGAGCAGGCACTTGGCCGCGCCACTCATCTGCCGAAGATGACCAGCGTCGGCTGAGGGAGACACCAACGGGCCCCGGTTTCGGGACCGATGGCTGATGCTCCCTGCGACGCGTCCTGGCCTCCAGCCCCGCCGCCGTCGTGGAGATGCTCGTCATCGGGCGCGCGCCTTTCGCGCGGCCCGTTGGTTCGTTTTTGAGTGGTCGTTTTTTGAGATGAGGCCAGCGCCACAATTTCGCAACGATAGTTCCGCATCCTCCGCGCGAACTGGGCTCGCGGGCAGGACGATGGAATTCTCGACAGGTTTGGGTTGGACCAGGCTGCCAATGCTGGTGGCCGCGTTCATATTCGCCTCCGTGCTGACGGCATCGGCGCAGATCATCCCGCCAGCCGAGGCGGCGCCTGACGAGGAGGCCGAGGCCGCGGAGGCCCCCGACGTCAACGACCCCGACGTGCTCAAAGGCATCGACGTCGACAAGCTCGATTGGAGCCAGCTCGCGATCGACGCCGGCACGCTCAACGACATCACCGCCGCCAAGAAGCGCGCGCAGGCCGCCGCCAAGGACGGCCTCAACTGGTCGTCGAACGCCAACGCGAACGGCTCCTCGGCGGTGACGGTGAAGCAGTCGGTGTCGTCGTTCTGGGACGCCCGGATCGGCGCCGACATGACGGTAGCGAGTGAGCCGCGGACGATGTCCGAGCTCTTGGCGCAGAAGGCCACCAATGGTGGCAACCTGCCGCAATCCTCCGGCAGCGCCTGGGCGGCCGCGACCGCGCCGGGCGCGGGCTCGATCTGGGATAAAACCGCGGTGGAAGCCCGCGTCGATCCCGGCGCCGAGCAGAGCAAGATGGGCGCCTCGCTCATCAAGTCAGTGCCGCTGTCGAACGACACCTCGCTGACGCTCCAGAACGGCTATAGCATCAACCAGCAGGGCACCACCGCGCTCCCCGGCGTCGGCGGGCATATCGTCCGCAATTACGCGACCGACCAATCTGCCAAGGTCACCCTGACAGACACCGGCACCAGCATCATCGCCGGGCAGACGCTGTCGACCACCGACGACAAATGGCTGCACAAGTTCGGCGCTGAGCAGAAGCTGTTCGACAACGTCACGGTCTCAGGCTCCGTCGGCGAGACCTCGCAAGGCGCGATCAACAAGAGCCTCACGGCGGGCTTCAAGAAGAGCTGGTGAGGCTTCATACCTCGCCCCGCTTGCGGGGAGAGGGAGTCGAACACCGACCGCGCGCAAGTGCACTTCGTGCCCCGCCGCAGCAAGTATTCAGACATTTGTAACTTCGCGCCACGGCAAAGCCCCCGAATGGTCCGCCCTTGCCGCATCTTAGCCCATTTACCGTCAAAATCGGACGCCCTGATACAGAAGCCTTACAGACGTCGTCGTGCGGGGGACACTCGCGCTGCGCTCAACGCGATCAGGGGAACAACGATGAACGCCATTCGTCCGGAAAAGATCGAATCAACTGAGACCGAAACCGTCGACAACAATCTTGCCGCGGTGACCGAAGTCGAAGCTGGCATCCGCGATTTCGTCCGCAACGACATCGCCTATCTGCGCCGCCCGGCGGCGGGCAGCGCCGAGCCGGCGCTCGACCCGAGCGCGGAAGCCACCGTCACCAACGTCAACTCGCTGATCCAGCGCGTCGCCGGCACCTCGCTTGCCGAGATCGAGAACCTGATCTCCGAGCTCGAGAGCCTGCGCGACCTGCTCCATGCCGAAGGCCAGCGCGTCCAGCGTGAGATCTCCGGCTACGCTCAGCTCAGCCAGGCCGCGATGAAGTCGACCCGCATGATCTCCGACAACGTCGCCCAATGGAAGCGCGCCGCCGACGGCCTGCGCAACAGCTGATCGCATCATACTCACAGGCCGCCGCGTTCCCGCAAGGGACGCGGCGGTTTTGATTTATGGGCGGTGTCATTACGTCTTGTGCGCAATTGCGCACTGGAACGGGTGATCCAGTATTCCAGAGACAGCGGGGCGAGACCCGAGAAGCCGCGGCGTACTGGATGCCCCGCCTTCGCGCGGCATAACGGCGAATGCGGTCTGCGCCGCGTAGCCCAGCCAGCTACCGCGCTTTGAACTTTGCGCGCCCCCGCGCCGACCAATGCCCAGCGCCGGTCTATGTTGCGACCGGCCCGAGGGGACATTTCAGATGCAAAGCATTCGGCCCGACAACACGGACCCCATTCCGTTGCAGCCAGCGCCGAACCAGTTCGGCACGATCATGCTGCGCTTTGTCGGATTGTTGGCGATTGCGATCGCAGTGCTGGTGTTCGTCTACAGCCGCTGAGTGGAGACCGGACGCCGGCCTCAAGGAGTTAACGAACTCTTAACGGCTCGCGTCGACCGTCGAAGCTTCCAGGGTGTAGCCGCCGTCCGCATAGCCCTTCACCACCATGCCGGCGACCAGCATCACGGCGAGCGTAGCGGTCGCGAAGATAAATCCGACCAGCTTGAGTGCGCCGCGGTCTGCCATGGTCCTCGTCCCCCTGTCCTCTGCCCAGTTCATTCAAATAGACAGCGACAGGTTCATAATTGGTTAGCAACTCGATGGTTTCGCGAACTGCTGCGCAGGTAGCCCATCTCGCGCTGGCTTATGGCAGCCACCCGGAATCGCGTCCATAGCGCGCGGGCAACAGTCGCGCGCTCATTTCGGCTGTTCATCTTGGAAAGGGGCTAACTGCCCTTGCCACGCATCGGAACGAAGGCGCTGGCGGTGATGGAATAGACTTGTTCGCCGCGCTGGTTGGTGCCGGAGGTGCGGGCCGTTAAAATGCCCCAGCCGGGACGCGAACCGGAGGCGCGCTTGTCGACGACCTCGTTGACGAAGCTGACGGTGTCGCCGGCGAGCACCGGCCTCAGCCAGCGCAAGTCCCGAAAGCCTGGCGACGGGCCCCACACCGCGACCTCCTCACCGCGCACAGCGGCTTCTCGCGCCAGACGCTGGCCGTCCGCGACAAGAAGACTCATGCAGGCCGACCCGACATGCCAGCCCGAGGCTGCGAGCCCGCCGAACAGCGAGTTCTTGGCTTCCTCCTCGTCGAGGTGGAAGCGCTGCGGATCGAATTTTGCGGCGAACGTCTTGATGGAGTCCGCGGTGAAAATATAGGCGCCGATCTCGCGGCGATGGCCGATCTCGATCTCCTCGAAGAAGCCCATCAGACCGTCCCCTCGCGCCGCGCGATCAGGATCGGCGAGGTCATCTCGCACAGCGCCTCGCCTTTGGCGTTGCGCGCAGTGCATTTGAACTTGACGATGCCGAGCTCGGGACGGCTGTTCGAGGTGCGCGCGTCCACGACGTCAACGTCGAGCGTGAGGTCGTCGCCGGGCCGCAAGGGAGAAAGCCAGCGCACCTCGTCGACGCCGGGCGAGCCGAGCGAAGCGGCGCGGGTGATGAACCCGTCGTCCATCATCCGCATCATCAGCGAGCAGAGGTGCCAGCCCGAGCCGGACAGGCCGCGCAGCATGCTCTTGGCCGCCGCCTCCTCGTCGAGGTGCATCGGCTGCGGATCGAACTCGGCGGCAAAGGCCAGGATCTCGTCGCGGGTGACATGCCGCGGGCCGAACGTTCCGAACCGGCCGGGTGGGAAATCTTCGAAGGTCAGGGTCATCTTGGGAAAGCTTTGCGGGAGGGTCAGATTGTGGCCGCACTTTCCGGCAATCTCAACCCGCCGGCCCGCATGGCTCGTGCTACATTCGACGAGTCGGGCCAGACCTGCCTCGAATCGGTTGACGCAGCCGGAGGCGCGATTTGCCCGGGGGAGAGAGATGTTTTCATTCAGCGATCTGTTTCAATGGGACCGCTTCATCACGCCGACGATCATCAAGACTTTCTACTGGCTGGTGATCGCGGTGATCTGCCTGTTCGGACTGTCCGGAATCTTTGCAGGGTTGACCGCGATGGCGATCAGCCCGTTCGCCGGCTTCCTGATGGTGCTGGAATCGATCGCGGGCGTGGTCGTCGGCATCATATTCTCGCGCATCGCGGCGGAACTGATCCTGATCATCTTCCGCATCAACGAACACCTCGGCGCGATCAGGGACCAGGGCGGCGGGGTGCGGTGATCTTGTCATTCCGGGGCGCCTCGAAGAGGCGAACCCGGAATCCATCGAGCCGCGAGCGAGTGGATGAATGGATTCCGGGTTCGCGCTACGCGCGCCCCGGAATGACAGCGGATCGGTCTTACGTATTAAACCTAAAATGCATCACGTCGCCGTCGGCGACGACGTATTCCTTGCCTTCGAGCCGCAGCTTGCCGGCATCGCGGGCGCCGGCTTCGCCGCCCAGCGCGACGTAATCGTCATAGGCGATGGTCTCGGCGCGGATGAAGCCTTTTTCGAAATCGGTGTGGATCACGCCGGCTGCTGCCGGCGCCTTGGTGCCGCGATGGATAGTCCAGGCGCGCGTCTCCTTCGGTCCCACCGTAAAATAGGTGATGAGGTCGAGCAGCTGATAGCCGGCGCGGATCAGGCGATCGAGCCCGGCCTCCTCCAGGCCCAGCGTCTCCAGGAAATCGGCGCGCTCTTCTCGCGAGATCGTCGCTATCTCGGATTCGATCTTGGCGGAGATGACGACGGCAATTGCGCCTTCCTTCGCCGCCTGTTCCTCGACCGCCCTGGAGAAGGCATTGCCGGTCGCAGCCGATCCCTCCTCGACGTTGCAGACATAGAGCACGGGCTTCGACGACAGCAGGCCGAGCATCGAGAAGGCGCGCTCCTCCTCGGCCTTGCGCTCGACGAGGCGCGCGGGCTTGCCCTCGCGGAGCAGCACCAGGGCGCGGTTGACGAGGTCGAGCTGCTCCTTGGCTTCCTTGTCGTTGCCCTTGGCTTTCTTGGAGAGATTGTCGACGCGCTTCTCGAGGCTGTCGAGATCAGCGAGCATCAGCTCGGTCTCGATGGTCTCGATGTCGGCAAGCGGCGCGATCTTGCCCTCGACATGGGTGACGTCGGAGTCTTCAAAGCAGCGCACGACATGCGCGATGGCGTCGACCTCGCGGATGTTGGCCAAAAACTGGTTGCCGAGGCCTTCGCCCTTGGAGGCGCCGCGGACGAGGCCGGCGATGTCGACGAAGGTCAGCCGGGTCGGGATGATCTGCGCCGATTTGGCAGCGGCCGCCAGCTTGTCGAGCCGCGGATCGGGCACGGCGACCTCGCCGACATTCGGCTCGATGGTGCAGAACGGATAGTTCGCGGCCTGCGCCGCCGCCGTCTCCGTCAGCGCATTGAACAAGGTCGACTTGCCGACATTGGGCAACCCGACAATCCCGCATTTGAATCCCATCGTATCCTCTAAGACCGTCGGTAGGGTGGGTTAGCGAAGCGTAACCCACCAATCCCTTTGCCGCGACACGGTGGGTTACGCCAAGCGGACTGCGCTTCGCGCAGCCGCGGGGCTAACCCACCCTACACATCACTGCTCATCTCGCGCAGGCGCGATGACGAGCGTTATTCCTTGCCGTTGTCGTCCTTAGTCAAAAAGCCCTTTGCCTGCATGGCAAGGTGCACCCTGTTGGCGAAGGTCGCGTCGGTGCCCTTGGCAACCAGTGCGGCGTGCTCGGCGACCGCGTCGCAGAGCGTCGCCACCCATTCGTTGTCGGCCTTGGCGAAATCCGACAGCACGTGGCCGTGCACCAATTCCTTGACGCCGGGATGACCGATGCCGAGCCGCACCCGGCGGTACTCGTTGCCAATATGCGCGGAGATCGAGCGCAGGCCGTTGTGGCCGGCGATGCCTCCGCCGATTTTCACCCGCACCTTGCCCGGCGGCAGCTCGATCTCGTCATGGAACACGGTGACGTCGCCCGGTGCGATCTTGAAGAAGCTGGCCGCCTCCTGAACGCTGCGGCCCGACTCGTTCATGTAGGTCGTGGGCTTGAGCAGGATCACGCGCTCAGGTCCGAGCGTGCCTTCCGAGGTCTCGCCCTGAAAGCGGCGGCGCCATGGCGAGAAACCATGACGCCGCGCAATCTCGTCGACGGCCATGAAGCCGATATTGTGCCGGTTGCGTGCGTATTTCGCGCCGGGATTGCCGAGCCCAACAAACAGTCGCATGACGCGGCGCGCCCCTCGCTCGGCGCGCGATCAGAGACCGCGCGCCAGCTTTGAGAGATTACTTCTTCTTGTCGCCGCCGGCGGGAGCCTTGGCAGCCGCTGCCGGAGCCGCGGCACCCGCAGCCGGCGCAGCCGCGCCAGCCGCCGGAGCAGCCGCAGCACCCGGAGCCGCACCACCGGCCGCAGCCGCAGCCGCCGCCTTCTGCTCTTCGGCATAGCCGGACGGCGGCACGATAGTGACGAGCGTGGCGTCCTCGCGCGCCAGCGTCTTGACGCCGGTCGGCAGCTTGACGTCGGACAGATGCAGCGAGTGACCGATTTCGAGCGAGCCGACGTCGACCTCGATGAACTGCGGAATGTTCTCGACGCCGCATTCGAGCTCGATCGCGTGGGCGACGATGTTGACGGTGCCGCCGCGCTTCACGCCGGGCGAGCCTTCCGCCTTCACCACGTGCAAGGGCACGCTGATGCGGATGGTGGCGCCTTCGCCGAGCCGCATGAAGTCGACATGGATCGGGAAGTCCTTGACGGGATCGAGGTGGAAGTCGCGCGGAATCACGCGGTGCTTCTTGCCCTCAAGGTCGATGTCGACCAGCGTGGTCAGGAACCGGCCGGCGAGGATGCGCTGGCGCAGTTCGCGATCTTCAATCGAGATCGTGAGCGGGGGCTGGTTGTTGCCATAGATCACTCCGGGCACTCTGCCGGCGCGACGCTCAGCCCGGGCGGCCCCCTTGCCGCTCTTCGGACGTGCGGTCGCCTTCAATTCCTTGACGGTCGCCATAACGTTAAGTCCTTGTTTTTGCAAAAGTTAATGGGCCGCAAGGCGGCCCATGGTGCCGTCCACAGCAAGCCTCCAGGGGTGCGGGGGCCGCGGACGTGGCGGGCTTTTACCCGGAAGAGGCGGAAATGACAAGGAGAATGGGCGCAGGGCGGCCCCAGGAGTAGCCGGGATGGAGCGAACGCTCCATCCGGGCTACGGCCGCGTCAGGTGGTTGGCGTCCCGCCGAGCTTGGCCTCCAGCGCCGCGATGCGCGCCTTCAGCGCCTCGTTCTCCTCACGGGCGAGGCGTGCCATGTCCTTGACCGCCTCGAACTCCTCCCGCTTGACCAGGTCCATGTCGCGCAGGAATTTTTCTGCTTGGGTGCGCAACACGGTATCAAACTCGCGCTTGACGCCCTGGGCAGCGCCGGCGGCGTCGTTCATCAGGCGGCCGATCTCGTCGAAAAACCGGTTGCTGGTCTGGGTCATGGCGGCCTCCGAAACACTTTTGCGCGAACTCTCCAAAACACAATGGCAATCCGAACGGGCCGGTTCAAGGCCCGATCAGCGGCATCCTTGTCATGCCCCGGTTTCCTTGCAATCGTATTCAACGTCCCTGCATAACAAGAATCACAAGGCGCCTGCTCGCGCTCTATCGCCGCAATCTCGTCCAGACATAGAAGGCGCGATGCCCTTTCTGCTCATCGACTTTCCCGCCTTCAAGCCGATCGCAATCGAGATCGGCCCGTTCGCGATCCGCTGGTATGCGCTGGCCTATATCTGCGGCATCGTGTTCGGCTGGCTCTATGCCCGCTCGCTTCTGAAGAACCAGCGCCTGTGGGGCGGACCTGCGCCGATCTCGCTGCTCCAGATCGACGACTTCATCCTCTGGGTCACGCTCGGCATCATTCTGGGCGGTCGCACCGGCTACGTGCTGTTCTACAATTTGCCTTTCTTCATCGAGCATCCCGCCGCGATCTTCAAATTGTGGGAGGGCGGCATGTCGTTCCATGGCGGCTTCCTCGGATGCGTCGTCGCGGTGATGTGGTTTGCCTATCGCAACAGCATCCCGATCCTGTCGCTCGGCGACATCACCACGGCGGTCGCCCCGGTCGGGCTGCTGCTGGGGCGGATCGCCAATTTCATCAATGGCGAATTGTGGGGCCGCGCCACCGACCCGGATCTGCCCTGGGCGATGATCTTCCCCAACGATCCGACGCAGCTGCCGCGCCATCCCAGCCAGCTCTACGAAGCCGGCATGGAGGGCATCCTGCTGTTTACGGTCCTCGCAGTGATGATCCGCTTCGGCGCCCTGAAGCGGCCGGGCATGATCCTTGGCGCCTTCATCCTGATCTATGGCCTGTCCCGGATTGCCGGCGAACATTTTCGCGAGCCGGACGTCCAGCTCGGCTATCTCTGGGGCGGATTAACCATGGGCATGCTGTTGTCGATTCCTATGCTTATTGTCGGCGGCATACTTATTGTATTGGCAGTGCGGCGCGGTGCGCCGACGCGCCTAGAGGCCATTCGATAACTCAATTCGAGAAAGCAGCCGTGACCGACTCGCCGCTCCTCAACGAGATCAAGGCGCTGATAAAATCCTCGGGCCCAATGCCGGTCTGGCGGTACATGGAACTGTGCCTGATGCATCCGCGCTACGGCTATTACGTGTCGCGCGATCCGCTCGGGCGTGAAGGCGACTTCACCACCGCGCCCGAGGTCAGCCAGATGTTCGGCGAGCTGCTCGGCCTGTGGAGCGCGTCGGTGTGGAAGCAGATGGGCTCGCCGCAGTTCCTGCGGCTGATCGAGCTCGGGCCCGGCCGCGGCACCATGATGGCGGATGCGCTGCGGGCGTTGCGCGTGCTGCCGCCGCTGTACCAGGCGCTTCATATCCACATGGTCGAGGTCAACCCGGTGCTGCGCGAGCGGCAGATGGCGACGCTATCGGGCCTGCGTAACATCACCTGGCACAGCAGCATCGACGACGTGCCCGAAGGCCCGAGCATCATCCTCGCCAACGAATATTTCGACGTGCTGCCGGTCCACCAGATGGTCAGGCACGAAAACGGCTGGCACGAGCGCGTGATCGAGATCGACGGCAACGGCAAGCTTGAGTTTGGCGCGGCGGTCGAGCCGACGCCGCGCTTCGAAATATTGCTGCCGCCTTTGGTGCGCGCGGCGCCGATCGGCGCCGTGTTCGAATGGCGGCCCGACGCCGAGATCATGAGGCTTGCCACAAGGGTGCGAGACCAAGACGGCGCGGCACTCATCATCGATTATGGCCATCTGCGCAGCGATGCCGGCGATACGTTCCAGGCGATCGCGCGGCACAGCTTCACCGATCCCCTGAAGGCACCGGGCCAAGCCGACCTCACCGCCCATGTCGACTTCCAAGCGCTGTCGCGCGCGGCCGAGGATGTCGGCGCCCGCGTGCATGGTCCGGTGACGCAGGGCGATTTCCTCAAGCGCATCGGCATCGACACCCGCGCCGCCGCCCTGATGCAGAAGGCGACGCCGGAAATCGCCACCGACATCTCTGTGGCGCTGAAGCGCCTGACCGATACGGGGCGCAGCGGCATGGGCTCGATGTTCAAGGTGCTCGGCATCTCCGAGCCGCGGCTGACCGCAATTGCGGGCCTCAGCGATCTCGAACAGGCTGGAGAAGGCTCATGACCCTTGCGTCGTCGCTGCTGTCGGCGGTGCCCGGTTTGCGCCATGCCTTCTTCACCCGCGAGGGCGGCGTCTCCAATGGCATCTATTCAGCGCTGAACGGAGGGCTCGGCTCCAACGACGATCCGGCCCATGTCGCGGAGAACCGCCGCCGCATGGCCGAGCATGTCGGCGTCGCACCGGAGCGCTTCCTCAGCCTGCACCAGATCCATTCGCCCGACGTCCTCGTCGCCGAGGCGCCTTGGCCTGGCAGACCACGGCCGAAGGGCGATGCGCTGGTCACCAGAAGCCCCGGCATCGCGCTCGGCGTCTCCACCGCCGATTGCGGTCCGGTGCTGTTCGTCGACCCCGAGGCGCGGGTCATCGGCGGCGCCCATGCCGGCTGGAAGGGCGCGCTCACCGGCGTGCTGGAGGCGACAATCGCGGCGATGGAGAAGCTCGGCGCCTCGCGCAGCGGCATCATCGCGGCGATCGGTCCCTTGATCCGCCAGGACAGCTACGAGGTCGGCAACGAGTTCGTGGCGCGCTTCATCGAGGCGGATGCGGACAATGCCATGTTCTTCATCCCGTCGGTGCGCGAAGGCCACGCGATGTTCGATCTCGCAGGCTTCATCCGCATGCGGCTGGAGGCCGCCGGCATTTTGATGATCGACGATCTCGGCCTCGACACCTACGCCGACGAGCGCTTCTTCAGCTACCGCCGCTCGGTGCATCGCAAGGAGCCGGATTACGGCCGCCACATCCATGCGATCGCGCTGGAAGGGTGAACACGTAAGAGTCGCGACATTCACAGTCGTCATGCCCGGGCTTGTCCCGGGCATCCACGTCTGGCTGCACGTGAACAGTTTCGTGGATGGCCGGGACAAGCCCGGCCATGACGGCTGAAATCCCGTCAAGTCCCCAAATTTCACTTGCCGACAGGATCTGTCGCGCCTGCCCTAGACGTTAATGCGTTTTAACGATATCGCTCCCCTCCATAATGAGGGATGCGTCATCATTCTTGCGCCGCGCGGGCTCGCGTGGGCTGGCGGTCATGCTGTTGGCGGCAGCGACCGCGCTCGGCGGCTGCGCCGGCGGGGGTGCTGCTGCGAGCAATTCCTATGCGATGGCGCCGAGCGCCGGCAGCGGGGCGACGGTCGCCTTCGAATCGATCGACGGGCCGCCGCCGCAGGTGTTCGACCGCATGGTCGGCGTGCTCGACAGCGAATCCAAGCTGCGCAGCCTGTCTGTCGTCTCCCGCGAAGGCGCGGCTGCCTACCGTGTGCGCAGCTACCTCTCCGCCCAAATCGTGCGCGGCAAGACCGTGATCGCCTGGATCTGGGACGTCTATGACGCCAACCAGCAACGGGCGCTGCGGCTCGCGGGCGAGGAACCGACCTCGGCCAAGGGCGGCCGCGACGCCTGGTCAGCCGCCGACGATCTGGTGCTGCGCAAGATCGCCCAGGCCGGATTCAGCGGACTTTCCAACATGATCAATGGAGCGCCGGATGCGCCGAGCCCCGTTCCGGGCCTGCGGGGACCAGCGGTGGCGAGCGTGATGCCCCCGGTACCCGCACCGGATATGCCGGCCGCGGCGCTCGGCTATGCCGAGCGATAACCACCGCTAAACCACGGCCTCAGGTATTTTTAGGACTCCTGCAAAACCGTTGCTCAGACTCGGGATTTTCGCAGGGGAAACGTAGCATCCCGGGTTGCCAGTGCGGCCCTCGGCCTGATATTTGCTCGCCCGTCGTAACCGTGCTTCCAGTGGGTATCTGTGATGTTGAACGTCGTATCCAGCAAAGCGCGGGAGGAAGCGTCGATGTCGGCCAAAAACGGCTCTATCAAGCTCGTCGCCGGCAACTCCAATCCGGCCCTCGCCCAAGCCATTGCGCAAGGCCTTGGCCTGCCGCTGACCAAAGCGGTGGTGCGGCGCTTCGCCGACATGGAGATCTTCGTCGAGATCCAGGAGAACGTCCGCGGTTCGGACGCCTTCGTCATCCAGTCGACCTCGTTCCCGGCGAACGACCATCTGATGGAATTGCTGATCATCACCGACGCGCTGCGCCGGTCATCGGCGCGCCGCATCACGGCGGTGTTGCCCTATTTCGGCTATGCGCGGCAGGACCGCAAATCGGGTTCGCGCACGCCGATCTCGGCCAAGCTGGTCGCCAATTTGATCACCCAGGCCGGCGTCGACCGCGTCATGACGCTCGACCTGCATGCCGGCCAGATCCAGGGCTTCTTCGACATCCCGACCGACAATCTCTACGCGGCGCCGCTGATGGTGCGCGACATCAAGGATAAGTTCGACCTCTCCAAGGTGATGGTGATCTCGCCCGACGTCGGCGGCGTGGCCCGCGCGCGCGGGCTCGCCAAGCGCATCAACACCCCGCTCGCGATCGTCGACAAGCGCCGTGAGCGGGCCGGCGAATCCGAGGTCATGAATGTGATCGGCGACGTCTCCGGCTACACCTGCATCCTGGTCGACGATATCGTCGATTCAGGCGGCACGCTGGTGAACGCAGCCGATGCGCTGATCGCCAAGGGCGCCAAGGACGTCTACGCCTACATCACTCACGGCGTGCTCTCCGGCGGCGCGGCCGCCCGCATCACGAACTCCAAGCTGAAAGAGCTCGTGATCACCGACTCGATCCAACCGACCGATGCGGTGAGCAAGGCACCGAACATCCGCACGCTGCCGATCGCCAGCCTGATCTCGGACGCGATCGCGCGCACCGCCGCGGAGGAGTCGGTGTCGAGCCTGTTCGACTGAACATTCGCTATTGTCATTCCGGGGCGGCGCATCAGCGCCGAACCCGGAATCCATCTTGCAGCAGTCCACGTAGATGAATGAATTCCGGGCTCGCGCTTCGCGCGCCCCGGAATGACTGCTTGGCCTACCCCACGATTCCCGCGGCGACCTGGCCGCGCAGGCGCTCGAGCCCGAGCAGCGTGTTGGCGCAGGCTTCCGCGACCTCGACGCCCTTGATGGCGAAGTGGCGGCGGAAGAAGTCGTAGTGCACCTCGGTCTCGTGGAATTGCTGCGGCGTCAGCACCGCGGAGAACACGGGCACCTCGGTGCGCAGCTGCACGTCCATCAGCGCTTTGATCACGGTGTCGGCGACGAACTCGTGGCGGTAGATGCCGCCATCGACCACGAGGCCGGCCGCGACGATTGCGGTGTAGCGCCGGGTCTTGGCAAGTATCTGGGCGTGCAGCGGGATTTCGAACGAGCCCGGCACCTCGAACACGTCGACATGGGTGAGGTGGCGTGCTTCCGCCTCCTTGATGAAGGCGATGCGGGCCTCCTCGACCACGTCGCGGTGCCAGCAGGCCTGCACGAACGCCACCCGCTGCGGCTTGGCGAAACGCGGGTGCTCGGTCGCCGGATCCTGTTGAACCGGCGATGGGGCGGCTTGGGACGTTTCGGTTTGGGGATCTTGCAACATCTGATTCATGGCTTTCCTTCTTAAGGACCAGAATCAGGGCACACGGAACGACAAACAGCCGCATCCTGCGATGCGTCCGCCACCGACCGTTCTCTTTCATCCGGACTTTAACCGTCGGCTTCGGAGTTGCACCGAATCTGCTGACCCTTCCCTTCAGGAGAACCCTTGGGGGAGGCGCTCGCGGGCTTGGGTATTTCGACCCTTACCGCCGGTGGGGACTTTCACCCCGCCCTGAGAACATCGGCCGCTCAGGATGAACGGCCTGGAAGCAAATATGACGCCGGCCGGCGGCCGCAGCAAGCGCGTTCCGCATCGGAAAATCGCATGGTCCCATGCCGTCCCGGCGGGCTGGCCCTCGCCGGACGGAAATTAACGATCGCCGGATCCGGCAAATCCGATTCCGATTTGTTCTGCTCGTTAATAATTGTGGCCGAGATGAGCTGTGGACGAACGAGTCCTGACTTGTGGACGGACTCCGGACCCGGTTGCGCAGATTCCGCAAATCACATCACTTGATCCGCGACAGGCCCGTGCCGATCCGAGGGATCGCAACAGCGACTCCGAGGGGACGCCGTAGCGACGTTGAGGGAGCGCGCGGCGGGCCAACCGCGTGCGTATCAAAGACAACAAAAAGGCAAGAGGTCGAGACGGCATGTCCCTGCTCGAAAGCACAATCGATTCCCGAAACCATCCGCTCGCGGTGGTCGAGGATATTGCCGCCAGCAACAACTGGCCGTTTGAACGCTCCGGCGAAGACGAACTCACGATTGTCTCCAAAGGACAATGGACCGACTATCAGCTCTCCTTCACCTGGATGGGCGAGATCGAGGCGCTGCATCTGGCCTGCGCATTCGACATGAAGATTCCCGTCGCGCGAAGGTCGGAGGTGCAGCGGCTCGTCGCCGCGATCAACGAGCAACTGTGGGTCGGGCATTTCGATCTGTGGACCCACACCGGCATGATCATGCACCGCCAGGCCCTGGTGCTGCCGGGCGGCCTGATCGCGTCGACCGCGCAATGCGAAGCCATGCTCGCCGGCGCCATCCACGCCAGCGAACGCTATTTCCCGGCGTTCCAGTTCGTCGTGTGGGCGGGCAAATCCACCACCGAAGCGATGGACGCCGCGATGTTCGATACGGCGGGCGAAGCGTAGGGCTTTCTCCTCAAGATGTGAGTGAGCCGCACCGCTTCCTCAACGTCGTCCTGGACAGGCAAACGGCGGCGCACAGCGCCGCCCCTAGCGAGCGCAGATCCAGGACCCATACCGCGAGGTCTCTCCGTACCGCGCGATGCTTGTTGCTCTGCCTTCCATCCACTAGAAACATTCGGGGGTAATGGGTCCTGGCTTTCGCCAGGACGACACCGAGTTTGGCAGCGCCTATGACGAGCAACAACACCCTCCAAAATATCACCGGCACCATCCTGCTTGCCGGCGCCGGCAAGATGGGCGGCGCGATGCTGACGGGATGGCTGGCGGGCGGCCTTGACCCGCGCCGTGTCGCGGTGATCGATCCCTATCTTTCGCCCGAGATCAGCGCGCTTGCCGCCAAGGGCGTTGCGCTCAACCCCGATGCGACGGCAGCCAGCACAGTCGAAACGGTCGTGGTCGCAGTGAAGCCGCAATTGTTTCGCGAGGCCGGTGCCAAGCTGAAGCCGTTCGTCTCCGACAAAACCTCCGTGGTGTCGATCATGGCGGGAACCACGATCGCATCGCTTTCCGAGGTCTGCGGCGGCGCCGTCGTGCGGGCGATGCCGAACACGCCGGCCGCGATCGGCCGCGGCATTACCGTTGCCGTCGCCGCGACGAATGTCAGCGCGCAGCAACGTAGCGTGGCCGATGCCCTGCTGCGCACCACCGGCTCGGTGGAATGGGTCGAGGATGAAGGCCTGATGGATGCGGTGACCGCCCTCTCCGGCTCGGGCCCTGCCTATGTGTTCCTGCTCGCCGAAGAGCTCGCGCGCGCCGGCGTGGAAGCGGGATTGCCCGAGGCGTTGGCGACCAGGCTCGCCCGCGAAACCGTCGCCGGCTCCGGCGAGCTTCTCCACCAATCGGAGCTTGCCTCCAGCACGCTGCGCCAGAACGTCACCTCGCCCGGCGGCACCACCGCCGCAGCGCTCGGCGTGCTGATGGGCGAGCCCGGCCTGCGCGACCTGATGATCCGTGCGATTGCGGCGGCGACGAAGCGATCTAAGGAGCTGGCGAAGTAGCCAGACCCTCGTGGTGAGGAGGCGCTTCGCGCCGTCTCGAACCATGAAAGGCCCTCATCTCGCCTGCGGCCCTCCTTCGAGACGACCGCTCCGCGGTCTCCTCAGGATGAGGTCCGATGGGTGGAGCGACGTCTTGCGGCTACGCCCCTAACCGCTTGTTGAACATCTCGACATTGACGAGACCGCGGGCGTGGCGGCCTTCACCGAGCTTGCGCATGCCCTCGAACGCCTCGACCTCGAAGCGGATGACGCGGCGCTCGACCGCGACCACCTTCGCGGTGGTCCGCACTGTCGCGCCAACGCGGGCTGCCGCAAGATGGCGGATGTCGACCTCGGTGCCGACCGTGACCCAACCCAGCCTTAGCGCATGGCGGATCGCATCGCCCGACGCCATCTCCATCTCCAGGATCATCATCGGCGTCGCATAGACAAAAGGCATGCCCGGCACGAAATGCCCGACCGTGCGCTCCATCGGCACCACCAGCGTGCGCTCGGCGCTCATGCCGATTGTAATGAAGTCGCGTGCGTCCATGGTCGCTCCAAACTCCGCTGTCGTCCCGGACAAGCGAAGCTCCCGACAATGCGTAGCGTTGTCTGGAGCGGAGCGCTGATCCGGGACCCATAATCACAGGACGTATTCGGCGAAGACTCGGAGTTACCAGCCCGCGCCTACAACCACTGCCTGTGGGGATGGGTCCCGAATCTGCGCTTACGCTTGTCCGGGATGACGGCTGTGATTGCTGCGCCAGCTGAGCTTATGCTGCGCCCGTCCCTACTTCTTCGCCGCCGCCGCGCGCTCCACGAAGGTCTTGCCGCCCTTCATCTTGTGGGCGAGCGGGGCTTCGTTGATCTGGATGACGACGGCGTCGGCGTCGACGCCGAGATTCTTCACCAGTGCCTGGGTGATGTCGCGCATCATGCCGGCCTTCTGTTCGTCGGTGCGGCCCACGGCCATGCTGACGGTGATCTCAGGCATTGTCTTCTCCCTGCTGCTTTGGTCGTAGCCCGTTCTGTCATTGCCGGGCTCGACCCGGCAATCCATCATTTTGAAGATGGATGCGCGGGTCAAGCCCGCGCATGACGAATGGAGCGAATGGCTATTCCCACTTTACGTCATGGCGCGCCAGCACCTCGCGCACTTTGGCGACGAGGTCGGCTTCGTTGCACGAGAATTGCGCCGGACGGCTCTCGCGCCATTCCTGGTTGGAGGCGATCGCGGCGGCCGCTTTCGCGCCCTCGATCAGATCCTTGATCTGCACCTCACCGCGCGTCTTCTCGTCAGAACCCTGGATGATGACGCAGGGCGCGTTGCGGCGGTCGGCATATTTGAGCTGGTTGCCCATGTTCTTCGGATTGCCGAGATAGAGCTCGGCGCGGATGCGGGCACCGCGCAGGCTTGCGACCATCTTCTGATAGTCGGCGACGCGGTCGCGGTCGAACACGGTGACGACGACGGGCCCGAACTCGGGCCGCGTGTCGAGTTTACCGAGCAGCGTCAGTGCCGCCTGGAGCCGCGATACACCGATCGAGAACCCGGTCGCCGGCACCGGCTCGCCGCGGAAGCGCGAAACGAGGCCATCATAGCGGCCGCCGCCGCCGACCGAGCCGAAGCGTACGGAACGGCCCTTCTCGTCCTTGGTGTCGAGCAGGAGTTCGACCTCGTAGACGGGGCCGGTGTAGTATTCGAGGCCGCGGACGACGGAGGGGTCGATCTTGATGCGATCTTCGCCGTAGCCGGCGGCAATCACGAGCTTGCTGATCTGTTCGAGCTCATCGCGACCCTGCTGTCCAACGACGCTCGCACTGAGGCGCGGATCGATCGGCGCATCTTTATTCTGTTCGATGGCGGAGACGACCAGCGCAATGTCTTCGTCCTTCAGCCCCGCGCCCTTGGTGAAATCGCCGGACTCATCCTTGCGACCAGGGCCAAGCAGCTGCCTGACTCCGTCCAGGCCGAGCCGATCGAGCTTGTCGATCGCGCGCATGACGGTGAGCCACTGGCCGTCATCGGCGATACCAAGCGCATCGCGCACGCCATCGAGCACCTTGCGGTTGTTCACCTTCACGACATAGGAGCCGCGCGCGATGCCCAGCGCCTCCATCGTATCCGCCGCCATCATGCAGATCTCGGCATCCGCCGCCGGCGTCGCCGAGCCGACCGTGTCGGCGTCGAACTGCATGAACTGGCGGAAGCGGCCGGGGCCGGGCTTTTCGTTGCGGAACACGTAGCCGACTCGATAGCTGCGATAGGGCAAGACAAGACTGTCGGTCCCGTAACGCTCGCCGACGTAACGGGCCAGCGGCGCGGTCAGATCGTAGCGGAGCGAAATCCACTGCTCGTCGTCGTCCTGGAACGAGAACACGCCCTCATTCGGACGATCCTGGTCGGGCAGGAATTTTCCGAGCGCGTCGGTGAATTCCATCGCCGGCGTCTCCACCGGCTCGAACCCGTAGAGCTCGTAGACGGCGCGGATTTTCTCCACCATCTCGCGCGTGGCCCGGATCGCGGCGGGATCGCGATCCTCGAGCCCGCGCGGCAGGCGCGCCTTCAGTTTCTGCGGTTTTTTGGGTTTTTCGGCCATGCGCGGCGTTTACCAGCCGACGCGCGAAGCGGCAACTGCCAGCGTGAGCTTCTTCCCCTCTCCCCCTTGTGGGAGAGGGTGGCTCGCCGCGTAGCGGCGAGACGGGTGAGGGGTCTCTGTCCGCGAGTGCAACTCGCATTTGAATATGAGGAAACAACCCCTCATCCGGCGCGATAGCCGAAGCTCCGCTTCGGCGTTCCTAAGAACGGCGGCCAAACGCCGCCTACGCCACCTTCTCCCACAAGGGGAGAAGGGAAGCACTCGTTCCACCAATCAATCCACCTTGCGGATCCACTTGTGCGGATCGTTGGTGCGGCCGTACTGGATATCGACGAGCTGCTTGCGCAGGCCCATGGCGACGGGGCCGGCGGCGCCGCCACTGATGTCGAAGTCGCCGCTGACCGAGCGCACCTTCCCGATCGGCGAGATCACGGCGGCAGTGCCGCAGGCGAACGCTTCCTTCAGCTTGCCGGAGGCTGCATCCTTGCGCCACTGGTCCAGCGAATAGGGCTCCTCGCGCACCGTCTTGCCGGCATCCTTCGCGAGCGCGATGATGGAGTCGCGGGTGATGCCGGGCAGAATGGTGCCGAGCGGCGGCGTCGACAGCGAGCCGTCCTCGAACACGAAGAAGACGTTCATGCCGCCGAGCTCCTCGATGTAGCGGCGCTCGATCGCATCGAGGAAGACCACCTGATCGCAGCCGTGCTGGATCGCCTCGGCCTGCGCCCGCAGGCTCGCGGCGTAGTTGCCGCCGCATTTGACGGCGCCGGTGCCGCCGACCGCGGCGCGCGTGTAATTCTCAGACGCCCAGATCGATACCGGCGCAGGGCCGCCCTTGAAATAGGAGCCGACCGGCGAGGCGATCACCGCGAAGATGTATTCGGACGACGGCTTGACGCCGAGGAAGGTCTCGCTCGCGATCATGAAGGGCCGCAGGTAAAGGCTGCCCTCGCCGCCCGGAATCCAGGCGCGGTCGATGCGCACGACCTGCTCGACCGCTTCGATGAAGACGTCCTCGGGCAGCTGCGCCATCGCCATGCGGTCGGCCGAATCCCTGAAGCGCCGTGCATTGGCGTCGGGGCGGAACAGGTTCACGCCGCCATCGTCGCGCTTGTAGGCCTTGAGGCCCTCGAAGATTTCCTGCGCGTAGTGCAGGACGGCGCCGGCCGGATCGAGCTGGAAGTTCGCGCGTGCCTCGATGCGCGCGTCGTACCAGCCGCCCTTGGCCTGGTTGTAGCGGACGATGGCCATGTGATCGGTGAAGACCCGCCCGAAGCCGGGGTCCGCCAGCTTGGCCACCCGGTCCTTTTCGGAAGTCGGATTTGCTGCGGGCTGGATGTCGAATTTCATGCTCATGTCCTTGGCTCCCGCTGTCCGGATCGGCGCTGTTCTGGCCCTGCCTACCCTGTTTCGGGTCCGGCTGATTTGATTAGGTTAGTGGCCGGACCACCGCCAGCCTTGTTACGGCCGGGTTCCGTGGCCAGCATGTCGCCGAGGACATGCTTTTGCGGAAGGCGGAAGTCCAGTATGTTTTATCGAAATGCCGCTCGACAATCGTGATCCGGCCGTCGCCGGCTGTCCGGCTCTCTCCGGCCGCTCTTGAAGATGTCGCCCGAGGCGAAACGATCTAAAATTTCGTACGGGCCAATCGTTTTGTAACATTGAACCCAAGATACGTCAATATGCCTGACATAAATTTCGCGACTCCCCCTCAAGACGCTGCCGAGCCGCGGCCGGCAGCAGGCGATGGAGCCAATTTGCGCTGGGATATCATCGAGCTGTTGTTCTTCGCTTATCGCGATTTCGTCGGCGATCCCGACCAGGAGCTGGAGGCTTTCGGCTTCGGCCGGGCCCATCACCGGGTCATGCATTTCGTCTACCGCTATCCCGGGCTCAAGGTCGCCGATCTGCTCGACGTCCTGCGCATCACCAAGCAATCGCTCGGCCGGGTGCTCAAGCAGTTGCTTGACGAAGGCTACATCGTGCAGAAGACCGGCGACAACGACCGCCGCCAGCGCCTGCTCTATGCGACACCCAAGGGCGAGGCGCTGGTGCAGAAGCTGGCCGGCCTACAGACCACGCGGATCACCAAGGCGCTGTCGGAAATGACGCCGCAGGACGCCGAGACCGTCAAGCGCTTCCTGCGTGCGATGATCGACCGCGACGATCCGGACAAGGTGCTCGAGACGATCTTCGCCACAGTCAACCAAGACGCAAAGGAGTGACCGTGCCGCTCGCTGCCACGCTCGCCCGCCCGCCGGTGCAACCCGCCGACGATGCCCCGCATCTGCTGCTGGTCGACGACGACCGCCGCATCCGCGATCTGTTGTCGCGCTTCCTCGCCAGCGAGGGCTATCGCGTCACCACCGCCGCGAGCGCCGGCGATGCGCGCTCAAAGCTGTTGGGCCTGCATTTCGACCTTCTCATCCTCGACGTCATGATGCCCGGCGAGACCGGCTTCGATCTTGCGCGTTTCATCCGGATGTCCTCATCGGTGCCGATAGTGATGCTGACGGCGCGGCATGAAGCGGAAAGCCGCATCGAGGGCCTGCAAATCGGCGCCGACGATTACGTGGCAAAGCCGTTCGAGCCGCGCGAGCTTGCGCTGCGCATCAACAACATCCTCAAGCGCGCCGCGCCGCCGCCGCAAGCCGCAACGGTGGAGAAGATCGCGTTCGGCCCCTACGTATACCATCTCGATCGCGGCGAACTGCGCCAGGGCGAAGAGGTCATTCACCTCACCGACCGCGAGCGCGAGATGCTGCGGATTCTCTCGGAGACGCCGGGCGAGACCGTGCCGCGCAGCGCGCTCACCGGCAATGGCAGCGTCAATGAGCGCGCCGTCGACGTGCAGATCAACCGCCTGCGACGCAAGATCGAGAACGACCCCGCCAATCCGCTGTTTCTGCAGGCGGTGCGCGGCATCGGCTATCGGCTTGTGGCCTCGCCCTAGAGTTCAAAGCAGTGAAGCGCGAGCGATGAGCACGATCGATACCGGCCTGACGCTGCTTAAAAGCGCCGCCGGGCGCGTCTCCGCCGCCAATGGCTGGATGGGCAACGCGTTCAAGGGCTGGATGCCGACCGGCCTCTATGCGCGTGCGCTGCTGATCATGATCGTGCCGATGGTGGTGCTGCAATCCGTGGTCGCCTTCGTGTTCATGGAGCGGCACTGGAACACGGTGACGCGCCGCTTGTCGGCCGCGGTGGTGCAGGACATCGCCGCTCTGATCGACGTCTACAAGGGCTATCCGCAGGACAAGGACCGCGACCAGATCCGCCGCATCGCCCAGCAGCGCCTCGGCCTCGTGGTGGATTTCCTGCCCGCCGGCGATATGCCGCCGCCGGGGCCGAAGCCGTTCTTCTCGCTGCTCGACCAGACGCTGTCGGTGCAGCTCGGCCGCCAGATCGGGCGGTCGTTCTGGATCGACACCGTCGGCCGCTCCAATCTCGTCGAGATCCGCATCCAGCTCGACGACGCGGTGATGCGCGTGTTCGCGCAGCGCAGCGCCGCCTATGCCTCGAACTCGGAGATTTTCCTGTTCTGGATGGTCGGCACGTCCTCGATCCTTTTGATCGTCGCGGTGCTGTTCCTGCGCAACCAGATCAAGCCGATCCTGCGGCTTGCGGACGCCGCCGAAAGTTTTGGCAAGGGTCGCGAGGCACCGAACTTCCGCCCCAGGGGCGCCCGCGAGGTGCGGCGCGCGTCCGTGGCCTTCCTGGAGATGAAATCCCGCATCGAGCGCACCATGGAGCAGCGCACCGCGATGCTGGCCGGCGTCAGCCACGATCTGCGCACCATCCTGACCCGGTTCAAGCTCGAGCTGGCGCTGATCGGCGACAGCCCCGAACTGGAGGGCATGCGCAAGGACGTCGACGAGATGTCGATGATGCTGGAGGATTACCTCGCCTTCGCCCGCGGCGATTCCGGCGAGCAGTCGCAGCCGACCGACATGGCCCAGGCGCTGGAAGAGCTGCGCAGCGATGCCGAACGTCACGGCCACACCGCGACCGTGACGTTCCACGGCCTGCCGGTGGTCACGGTGAAGCCGGCCTCGTTCAAGCGGTGCCTCGCCAATCTCGTCACCAACGCCGCGCGCTACGGCAAAAGCATCGCCATCGCCGGCCAGCGAGATCACCGTTATTTAACCGTCACCGTCGACGACGACGGGCCCGGCATTCCCACCCATTTGCGCGAAGAGGTGTTCAAGCCGTTCCTGCGGCTGGACAACGCCCGCAACCAGGATGAAGGCGGCACCGGCCTTGGCCTTGCTATCGCCCGCGACATCGCGCGCTCCCACGGCGGCGACATCACGCTCGGCGACAGCCCGATGGGCGGCTTGCGCGCGAGTGTGAGGGTCCCGGTGTAGCCCGCTTCTTCCTTCTCCCCTTGTGGAAGAAGGTGGCGCGAAGCGCCGGAAGACGCAAGAGATTTGCGCGTGGAGAGAAGCCCCTCACCCGTCTCGCCGCTACGCGGCGAGCCACCCTTTCCCCACAAGGGGGAGAGGGAGACAGCGCAAACAACGGCCACTGCCACCTACTTCGGCAGCAGCGCCTTTAGCTTGTCGACGTCGCGCACATTCATCTTGAATCCGCCGGGCATCACGATGTCGCCGGGCTTCTGGTCCGCCTTGCAGGCGCCTAGCCACTTGGCCTCGAGCGTCATGGTCGTATCGCGGCCCGCCGCGCCGACAGCGCCGCCTTGCGCGTGCGAGGAGGTCTTGACCGTGTAGGCCGAGTTGAAATCGCCTGTGATCTCGGCATGCGAGGTGGTGCTGATGCCGGCGACGTTGCACTCGGAATCGCTGACATAGCCGGTCGCGGTCTTCTTGATGTCCTGCTTGGCGCAGATCTGCTTGGCCATCGGGGAGACGTTGTTGTTCATCTCCTTGTCGACACTCTCGTCGGTGCAGTGCTGCATGGTCATGTCCGGCATCGCCGAGCCGGTTCGGACCATCTTCAGCTCCCACAGGCCGGCCTTGCGCACCGGCAAATCGTCGGCGCGTACCGCTCCGGACGACACCACGAGGCAAACGGCCGAACCGAGCAAAGCGAGCTTGCGCGTCACGCGAGAGGCTCCCGGCTGAGATGAGGTGACGTTATCTTGGCGTTAGAGAACCGCCTCAGTAGAGCGTGCGGATCGGCTGGTCGGCGGCACCATATGGCACCCAGCGGCAGGAAAACGAGATGTAGCCGCCGTCATAGCCCTGCACCGCGAGGAATTTGGCCACCTTGCCGTACCGCGCGCAGTGATCGACCGCGACCTGCCGGGCGTCGACCTGCGTCGCCATCGAATAGGCGATGATGCCGCCGGTGTCATTGCCCTTGAACGGCGGCACCGGAAGGATATCGGCACGTGCCGACTGGCTCGCCAACGCACCCGAGACAGCTAGGCTGGCAAGAAGGCCCGCGGCCGCAATGATTCGCATTCCCGTCACTCCAATTGGTTGGAGACAGCTTACGGTGCCGGCGCGGCGCTGAAAAGAACGGAAGGCCCCTCTGCCGTGCCATCGCGGTCAACTCGTCGGCAAGTGTTGCCGCGCTGCACTTGACCTCACCCGGCCTTCGCGGCACCGTCCGTCCCTCGCAGATCATGCTGTCTGGATTATCCATGCGCGCCCTTTCGTCCCTGACATCGCTCCGCTTTGCCGCTTTGCTCGGCCTCATGCTCGGGGCGCTGTCGCTCAGTGAGGCCCGGGCCGCCAATCCACTGGAGCTGAATTTCTGGCTGAGCGGACCGCGCTATGACGGCAACGTCGCCGATTGCGACAAGGCGCTGCCGGCCATCGCCACCCAGTTCTGGGAGAAGGAAAGCTCGTTCTGGAATTCCTCGTTGAAGATCACCGGCTTCGCTGCCGTTCACGAGACCGCGTTCCGGCCCTGGCAATCCGACAATATTCCGCGCCGCTACTGCACGGGCGAAGCCATGCTCAATGACGGCAAGATGCGCAAAGTGCACTTCTCGATCATCGAGGACGGCGGCTTCGCCGGCTACGGCAATGGCGTCGAATGGTGCGTGGTCGGGCTGGACCGCAACTGGGCCTACAATCCGGCCTGCCGGGCCGCCAAGCCCTGATCCGTGCACGGCCCGCCACGGACGGCGCGCCCCTCGAAATTTGTTCTTGAAATGTTCCTATCGCCTGCTAGGCTGGCTTGCACAGTCTAGTTGAGGGGCGTCGCCATGTTTCATTCCAGATTGCGTTCGTTTTCCCGCCTGATGATGTCGCTCACCCTCGCTGCCGGGCTGGTTGCGCTCGCCGGCGGCGCGCGCGCCCAGGACAAACGGCAGAATGCGCCGGGCGAGTTCGATTTCTACGTGCTGTCGCTGTCCTGGTCGCCCTCCTTCTGCGAAGAAGCCGCCGAACGCGGCGGACGTTCGCAGATCCAGTGCGGCGGACGGCCATATGCCTTCGTGGTGCACGGCCTGTGGCCGCAATATGAAAACGGCTTCCCCGAATACTGCCAGCGGCCGGCGCCGCGGCTGAACCGCAGCATCGTCTCCTCGATGCTCGATCTGATGCCTGCACCGGGCCTCATATTCAACGAATGGGACAAGCACGGCACCTGCGCCGGGCTCACCGACCGCAACTATTTCGAGACGGTCCGAAAGGCCCGTGCCGCGATCAAGATTCCGGCCGAATATCTCGACCTGTCGCAGGCCAAGACGGTGGCCCCGGCCGAGGTCGAGGAGGCCTTCATCAAGGCTAATCCGGGCTTGAGCAATGCCGCCGTCTCGGTCACCTGCAACCGGACGCGGCTCTCCGAGGTCCGCGTCTGCCTCAGCAAGGACCTGCAATTCCGCGCCTGCGAAGAAAACGATCGCCGCGCCTGCCGCCGCGACCAGGTGACGATGCCGCCGATCCGGGGTGGGTAGAGCGCTCTCAGCTCGTCATTCCGGGGCGCGCGCGACTTGTCCGCCGAAGCTCGAAGAGCGAAGGCGGAAGCGCGAGATGTGATGCGCAATTGCGCATCTGAGAATCCATCTGTCCGCATTGCCAGTGGCAAAATGGATTCCGGGCTCGGTGCTGCGCACCGCGCCGGAATGACGGGAGTTACTTTCATCGCCTGGATGTCGTAACTCTTGGCCATGAATTACCGCCACGCCTACCATGCCGGCAGCTTCGCCGATGTCATCAAGCACATCGTGCTGGCGCGCATCCTGACCTATCTGCAGGACAAGCCGGGCGCGTTCCGCGTCATCGACACTCATGCCGGCGCCGGCCTCTACGATCTCGAAAGCGACGAGGCGCGGCGCGGCGGCGAATGGCTGACGGGTATCGCACGGTTGATGCAGGCGCGCTTGTCGAACGAAAGCCTCGCGCTGACCAAGCCCTATCTCGACATCGTCCGCGCCTTCAATCCGAAGGGCGAGCTCAGGGCCTATCCGGGCTCGCCGCTGATCGCACGCGGCCTGATGCGGCCGCAGGACCGCCTCGTCGCCTGCGAACTCGAGCCAAAGGCGCGCAAGGCGCTGATCGGTGTGCTGCGGCGCGACGAACAGGCCCGCGTGGTCGATCTCGACGGCTGGGTCGCGCTGCCGGCATTCGTGCCGCCGAAGGAGCGGCGCGGGCTCGTGCTGATCGATCCGTCCTTCGAGGCAAAGGACGAGTTCGAACGGCTTGGCGAGGCCTTCTCCACAGCCTTCGCGAAATGGCCGACAGGTATCTATGTAATCTGGTACCCGGCCAAGAGCCGCCGCGCCACCGATGCGCTGGCGCAACTGGTGGCGCGGGCCGCTGCTGCAGCAAAGCCGCCGGGCAAATGCCTGCGGCTAGAATTCAGCGCGGCGCCGCAGGTTGACGGCGCGGCCCTCACCTCCACCGGACTGCTGATCGTCAATCCGCCCTATACGCTGCATGGCGAGCTCAAGACGATCCTTCCCGAACTGGAAGTACCGCTCGGCCAGGGCGGCGCGGCGCGCTTCCGGTTGGACGTCCCAAAGCCGTAAGGCTCCGGCATTCTTGGGAAAAATATGCAGTAGCGGTAGTCAATTTGCAAAGAACCGTATTATGCTGTTTCCGTGACTGGCTTTACGTTCCGCTTCCGCGAATGGTTGCGGCGGAGTGAAGGCCTAAGAAAGATCCAGTCGGACCGAATGGTCTGCCCAAGGATGGCCAGCTCCCGGGCTTCGTAAGGCCCGGTCATGCCGTGACGTGCGTCTGCGTCGCGGCGGAGGAGCAATGAGGGGGAGTTTCCCGATGGCCATGACGGGAACGGTCAAGTTCTTTAACGGCGAGCGCGGCTACGGCTTCATCAAGCCGGACGACGGCGGTCGCGATGTCTTCGTTCACATCACTGCTGTGGAGCGAGCGGGACTGAAGGACCTTGCCGAAGGACAGCGTATCACATTCGAAGTCGAACCGGACAAGAAGGGTAAGGGCCCGAAAGCGGTCAACCTGGTCATCCTCGCCTAGCGAGCCTGACGATCGGCATAGGGGGCGACCTTGTGGGTCGCTCCCCTGCCACACCACCCGGCATGCGGGTCCGCACCGGGCGGTTCGAGAAGTTGAGGTCATGAGAGCC
>NZ_JADPKQ010000137.1:0-1243 GCF_023074015.1 Bradyrhizobium sp. 142 | reverse complement strand
GACGCGAGTGGTCAACAATTTGCATCGGCGTGCCAAGGCATTCGGCTTTGTTCTCCAGCCCTTGGAGCCGAAAGTAGTTGCTGCCGTTTCTTAGGAATCATTCTCCAGCGTCAGCTCTCCGATCTTGGCATGCAGCGACTTCACATCGACTGCGGGCGCGGCCGGCGGCCCGCCCCCTGGTCCGAAAATCCCGGAAGCATTGCCCTCAAGCTGCGATTTCCACGCCGTAATCTGATTGGGGTGAACGTCAAAATGCTCGGCCAGTTGGGCTATCGTCCGATCGCCTTTGACGGCGGCCAGAGCCACCTTCGCCTTGAAGGCCGGTGAGTGATTCCGGCGTGCTCGTCTGCTCATCGTCTCTCCTGATTCGCGGGCCTATCGTGCCCGTCGTCAGGCAGAAACTCCACTTAACGTCCTATGCAGATTTCCGGAGCCGGCTCTGGGTTCGATTGGGCGCATCTCATCTAAGTGTGAACTTCGTCTGATGATTGAGTTCTGATGGAACTCACTATCGACCTCAGGGGTGGGCAGTCGGCGGAGGAAGCGGCTGCGCTTGCCAAGCTCGCGGGCTGCAGACATCGGTCGGTCTAGAGCCTGCGGTCACGCTTGTGCCGTGCGACGATCGTCTCAGCTCATGGCTGAACCTCTATTTAGAAATGTGGAGGAAAGTGGCTCAATCTTGATCTCGGTGTAGTGCAGGATCGCGACCTCGCCCCGTACTGTCGTGGTTCTCAGCGGCGGCACGTCGTCAAACATCGCCGTCACTCGCACGCGCAAGAACATTTCGAGGGAAGCCGGGCGGACATTGTCGCGGCCCATGGCATTAGCGGCTCGCTACCGGAACGCATTGCGATCTTCATCGGCCCATTCTTGACGGGGTTCGCGTGATCGTACTTAGAAGATCACAGTCATGACCTCCGCTTTCGCCGGGCATTCTTGCCTAACTTTTAACGCTGATGTGCTTTTCTCTGATTCCAGAGATGTTGGGCGCTCCAAAACGGCGAGAATAGTTGCATGTTAGATCAACGCTGCGTGTTCCAGAGGATCGTGATCACCGATTAAGCGAACCGGTACGTGGGAGTGGGGCCAAGGCTGCTGAACTGAGGCTGGCCTGTTTGAGAGGATGTTGGTTCTGAAATGGACCCCGATTTTGGGACCACGTGCTTAGTTGGAAGGGGCTGCTCCGTTTGATAGACGGAGCGCATGATGACGACGAAGACGAGACGCAAGATCGACGCGGCAC
>NZ_JADPKQ010000231.1:0-1248 GCF_023074015.1 Bradyrhizobium sp. 142 | reverse complement strand
TCTGTTGGGCCATCCCCACTCCTCTCGAAAAAGGAGCGAAGTCCGGCTGATTCGCGGATCACCCAACGGCGTTCATCACGCCCGTCCACAGCCCTGTTACCCTGGTCGCCATCGACCGGAACAGGTGGTCGTCATCCACCGGAAACGGTGGTCGCCTTCAACCGGAAACCCTGGTCGCCATGGACCGGCGCGCGCACCGAGGCCAACTCTGACGCTGCAGAAGTACGGCTCTGGCGCCCTGAATGAACAGCGTTCGCAGGTACCGATTACCGCGCCTCGATATGCGCCCGAGAATGGTTCGATCGCCGGTCGAGATTTGCTTCGGTACCAGACCAAGCCATGCTGCAAAGTCCCGGCCCTTATGGAAGGCATCACCGGTTCCGATGGCGGCGACCATCGCGCTTGAGATGATCGGCCCGACGCCGGGCGCACTCATTAGGCGGCGACAGTGTGGATCTTGATCAGCGAGTTCGTTGATTTCTTTCGTCATTGACGCGACCCGTCGGTCGAGATGGCGCCAGTCCTCGGCCAAGTCTTGAATGAGCTGGATCACTCGAGGCGATAAGTTGTCTTTTGGCGCTGAGAGAATTTGAGGAAGTGCCAGTCGGAGCGCTGCCGCTCCTTGCCGGACTGGCAGCCCTCGCTCAAGCAAAAAGCCTCGGATTTGGTTGATGACCGCGGTTCTTTGCGTCACCAATCGACTGCGAACTCTGTGCAGTGCCTGCAAGTCAAGTTGCTCGGCCGACTTCAATGGGACAAAGCGCATGGTCGGGCGCTGCGTCGCCTCTGCGATGGCTTCGGCATCACGGAAGTCATTCTTGTGGCCCTTGAGGTATGGCTTCACATACTGTGCCGGCAAGAGCCGTACTTGATGGCCTAATTTCTCCAGCTTGCGCCCCAGGTGGTGTGCTCCTGAACAAGCCTCCATTCCGATCAGGCAGGCTGGAACATTAGCCAGCGACTGCTCAAGCTGATTTCTCGATCGCTTCTTGCGTAGGATGATTGCACCCGTGGCATCGAACCCCACCACATGGAATGTGTTCTTGCCTAGCATTACAGTTGTCTTCTTGATTTGACGTGAGCGCGTTGAGCGGCAGCCTGATGAGCTCTGCGCCAGAAAGACCATGCGATGATACGTGCGGGTTGAATACGCTTTCGAGCAAGCCTGATGGCGATGCGGCGGATTTCCTGGATTGACCAACGGATCAGTGGCGGCGTGGTTATGCTTTGGCTTTTGCCGGGGGGCGA
>NZ_JADPKQ010000378.1:0-1248 GCF_023074015.1 Bradyrhizobium sp. 142 | reverse complement strand
GACGCGAGTGGTCAACAATTTGCATCGGCGTGCCAAGGCATTCGGCTTTGTTCTCCAGCCCTTGGAGCCGAAAGTAGTTGCTGCCGTTTCTTAGGAATCATTCTCCAGCGTCAGCTCTCCGATCTTGGCATGCAGCGACTTCACATCGACTGCGGGCGCGGCCGGCGGCCCGCCCCCTGGTCCGAAAATCCCGGAAGCATTGCCCTCAAGCTGCGATTTCCACGCCGTAATCTGATTGGGGTGAACGTCAAAATGCTCGGCCAGTTGGGCTATCGTCCGATCGCCTTTGACGGCGGCCAGAGCCACCTTCGCCTTGAAGGCCGGTGAGTGATTCCGGCGTGCTCGTCTGCTCATCGTCTCTCCTGATTCGCGGGCCTATCGTGCCCGTCGTCAGGCAGAAACTCCACTTAACGTCCTGTGCAGATTTCCGGAGCCGGCTCTACTCCTTGGACTTCTGCTAGCCTCGCGAGCGGTATCGTTTGGATGGGAGATCATAGTTATGCAATTTAACTTTCAAGATTTGAGGCCGATGGATCGTTATGAACTATTGCTAGGTACGGTTCTTCCTCGACCGATCACAATCGTGACGACGCTTTCAGGCAACGGCACGCTCAACGCCGCGCCCTATAGTCTGTTTAACGTGGTAAGTCACGATCCACCCGTCGTCATGATTGCCGTACTGCCTCACCCGGAACGTCGGCTGAAGGACACTGCGGCCAATGTATTCGAAACGCGCGAGCTCGTTGTAAATCTCGTGTCTCGATCCATGGCTGAGGCAATGAACATCACTAACATCGACGCGCCTCCGGGGACGAACGAGTTGATACTCGCCGGGCTTGATGTCATCCCATCGACGTCCGTGAAGCCGCCGAGGATTGCGACAAGCCCGGTGACCTTCGAATGTCGGCTGCTGACGTCACTTTCGTTTAATTCTGACCAAGCGGTCCTGTTCAGGGAGGTCGTCACTGCCAATGTATCCGACCATCTTGTTATTGATGCTGCTCGCGGCGTTATCGACACGCCGGGCCTCCATCTGTTTGGCGCAATGCATGCGGCACGCTGGTATTGCTCGACTGAGGACAGCTTCGAGATGGAGCGTCCGACTTGGAAGCAATGGATGGAACAAGGAAAGGTTTAGTCCCTCTTGAAGTCCGTTAATGGGATGGTCCGGCCGTGCTCCTGCCCCGCCAGCAAGCGAAGCTGGCAAGGGGCGCCACAGACAAGGAGCACGCCATGTCTCAGACACCC
>NZ_JADPKQ010000075.1:0-1252 GCF_023074015.1 Bradyrhizobium sp. 142 | reverse complement strand
GGTATTTTCGGGAGATTCGTTTTTCGGCATGGAGAGCTGGGATGGGTCACCCAAGATCGGACGGGAGTGAATCGCGGTTTGCGGCCTATGTCGAGGGGCTTGTGAGCGTGATCGGCCATGCAGACCGGGCGAAGCCGTTACGGGATTACTGCGTTGGTCTGATGATGCCATGCGAACGCAAGAGCGTGGAACCGATGGCGGCGATCACCGCGCCTGAACGGACAGCGGCGCAGCATCAATCGCTGCTGCATTTTGTCGGTGAAGGGCGCTGGTCGGACGAGAAGGTCTTGACCAAGGTGCGCGAGATGGTGCTGCCGCGGATCGAGCGTCATGGACCGATCGAGGCCTGGATTATCGACGACACAGGTTTTCCCAAGCAGGGCCGGCATTCAGTAGGAGTGGCACGACAGTATTGCGGCCAACTCGGCAAGCAGGACAATTGTCAGGTCGCGGTGTCGCTGTCGATTGCCAATCACCACGCCAGCCTGCCGGTCGCTTATCGCCTGTACCTACCGCAGGAATGGCAAGATCGCGCACGCCGGCGAAAGGCCGGCATTCCTGAGGACATTGTCTTCAAGACCAAGCCGCAGATCGCGTTCGATCAGATTCGTAAGGCCTGCGAGGCCGGCCTGCCGCGCGGCGTCGTGCTGATGGATGCCGGTTACGGTGCCAACACCGAACTGCGCACGGATATCGCAACGCTGGGGTTGAGCTATGTCGCTGGCATTCTACCGAACACCACGGTGTGGGCGCCGGGCATGGTGCCGCTGCGCGCCAAAAGATGGTCGGGCCAGGGAAGGCCGCCGAAGTTGATACGGCGTGATCGCCATCATCAGCCAATCTCGGTCAAGAAACTCGCGCTCGGCTTGCCGGCAAAGGCATGGCGCACGATCGCGTGGCGCGAAGGTTCGGCCGAGCAGCTCACCTCGCGCTTTGCTCGGGTGCGCGTGCGGGTTGCCCATCGCGATTACAACCTCACCAAGAGCCGCCCGGAAGAATGGCTGTTGATCGAGTGGCCGAAGAACGAGGCCGAGCCGACAAAATATTGGCTCTCGACCGTTCCCGAAAAGATCGCCTTCCATCGGTTGGTCGACCTGACAAAACTGCGCTGGCGCATTGAGCGCGACTATCAGGAACTCAAGCAGGAGGTCGGGCTCGGCCACTTCGAAGGGCGCGGTTGGCGCGGCTTCCACCACCATGCCACACTATGCATAGCGGCTTACGGATTCCTCATCTCCGAAAGGGAGACGAT
>NZ_JADPKQ010000507.1:0-1296 GCF_023074015.1 Bradyrhizobium sp. 142 | reverse complement strand
TCGCCGGTATCCTGCAAGCCGATTGCTACAACGGCTTCGAGCCGCTGTTCGACCCGCAAAAGAAAGCGATGCCGATCACACCGGCGTTTTGCCTGGCCCATGCGCGGCGGGGCTTCTTCGAGCTGGCTGACATCGAGAAAAATGCTCGGGAAGGTAAGAAGGGCAAACCGGTCTCTCCGATCGCGCTGGAGGCGGTCAGACGCCTCGATGCGTTGTTCGAGATCGAGCGCGCCATCAATGGCTGCGGCGCCGACGAGCGGCGCGCCGTGCGCCAGGAAAAGAGCAAGCCGCTTCTCGAGGACATGCACGCCTGGTTGCTGCGTGAGCGCGAAACCCTCTCGCGCTCCTCCGAGGTCCTGAAACCGATCAACTACATGCTCAGGCGCTGGGACGACTTCGCCCGCTTCCTCGACGATGGCAGGATCTGCTTGACCAACAATTGCGCTGAGCGCGCATTGAGGGGCATCGCCTTGGGAAGGCGCAACTGGACCTTCGCCGGCAGCCAGCGTGGCGCCGACCGTGCCGCCATCATGCTGACGATGATCACGACCTGTCGCCTCAACGACGTCGATCCCAAGGCCTGGCTCGCCGACGTCCTCGCCCGCATCGCCGATCTTCCCGCATCGCGTCTGCACGAACTGCTGCCCTGGGAATGGAAGCGCCTGCGCCAAGCCGACAAGCCCGCCGGTCAGCAGGCCGCCTGATCTTCACGCAACGCCATCATAGAGCTCGCCGTGCCCGCGCGCATGCGTCAATCAGGCGGTCTTCGTCGTATGCGTACTCTTACGCCGCTATCGCTGTCTTTAGTAGCAACAGCCGTGCCAGCACCATGCAAACGTATTAAGCTGTTGTTTGTGACGGGAAAACCGGACGCCGCCCAGGTGACCGCTAGTGTTTAGAACGCGACAGTCGTCATACCTGCCGGAAACCAAACAGGATCTGTGGTCATCTACGCCCTAAAGAATGCCTTACGGTCTTGTCGAGCACGGCTGAGCTGACCCAAACAGCAGACGCAACAACACCAGAATTTCGTTCTGACCCAATGCAAGGCGCAGCTTCGTGTTGGGAGATACGAGTTCTTTCTTCTGTCTAGCAGAGCTGCGTCAGATTCATCGAGTGGCACGTCGATTGCTCGTGCGAAACACACCGCAGCTCGAGAGCAGTGGGGTTCGGTCGGAAGTTGCCGGTAAATATTGCTAGGGTCCAGACTCAATTGAGCCAATATGCGACGAGAGCGGCGAGATGAACAGCGGCCGAGAAGTTCCGGGCGAGCTTGTCGTATCGGGTGGCGATGCG
>NZ_JADPKQ010000341.1:0-57888 GCF_023074015.1 Bradyrhizobium sp. 142 | reverse complement strand
AGCCCTCGACGGAGATCATTCGCAAGGGCAAGGCCGGCAAGCCCAACGGGTTCGGCAAGATGGTCAAGCTGCAGGAAGCCGAAAACCAGATCGTGATCGACTACGAAGTCTATGATCGGCGGCCGAGCGATTCGGACCTGTTGATCCCGGCCATCGAAATCCACCAAGCCAAGCTCGGTCGCACGCCACGTCTGGTCGCGGCAGATGCCGGGTTCTATTCCGCCAGGAATGAAGCCGCGGCGAACCGGCGAGGAGAGGCTGGCCGAAGCCCAGAAACCGATCTTCGCGACTGCCCGCAAGGCGGCGCGGCGCATCGAACGAAAATACGGCAAGAAGAATCTGGGTTGGGATGACTTCGAATGGGGCTTGCTAAGCGGCAAGCTTTCCGCATTGTCGTGGGTGCTCGGCTCTGAGTGGGAGGAGTCACTTGACACCTGAGACGGCGTGGCTGGTGTGACCCTGGGCTCTCTTGATCGCCGCGCACTCTTTCACAATTTGAGTCGTGAGCAGACTCAAGCGCGAAAAACCTCGTTTCCAGGAGAGAAGGTGGCGCGAAGCGCCTGATGAGGGGTCTCTATCCGCGAATTCAACTTGCGAGATTCGCGTGCGGACGAAGACCCCCCACCCTGCGAGTCCGTGTCTACCGGCGTCGCTGCCCTCTCCCACAAGGGGAGAGGGCACAACAACGGGCCGCGCGCGGCGAACGATGAGGGTGCCTTCGCGCTCCCCTACTCCCAATGCCACGCCGAAAAATCGTTCTCGAACTGCGGGACTTCCTTCCAGACGCCCTTCAGCTTCTTGTTCGTGATGGTGATCAGCTGCGGCTGGTAGAGGTAGGCGGAGACGGCGTCGGTTGCCAGCATGCGCTGGGCGTCGCCGAGAAGCTTTACACGGGCCGCTTCATCGGGTGTCGACACGATCTGCTTGTAGAGCGCGTTGAAGGCCTCGTTGTTGTAGCCGAGGTAGTAGTCCGGCTCGGTGATCTTGACGAGATCGAACGGCTCGACATGGCTGACGATGGTGAGGTCGAAATTGTGCGGACCATTGCCGGCGAACACCTGCGACAGCCACTGCGCCCATTCGACGTTCTCGACCTTGGCGATGATGCCGACCTTGGCGAGCTGGGCTGCGAGGATCTCGCCGCCCTGCCGCGCATAGGACGGCGGCGGCAGCTTCAGCGACAGCTCGAGCGGCGTGGTGACGCCGGCCTCGGCCAGCAGCTTCTTGGCCTTCTCGGGATCGTACGGGTTGATACCGGTGGTATCGACATAGCCAAGCGCGGTTGGCACGTAGAAGCTGCCGATCGGCGTGCCGAAACCATCGACGGCGCCGTCGATCATCGCCTTGCGATCAATCGCGGCGAGGATCGCACGGCGCACGCGGACATCGTCGAGCGGCTTCTTGCGATGGTTGATGGCGACGATGGTCTTGGCCCTGGAGCCGCCGACCATAACGTTGAAGCGCGGATCGGCCTTGAACTGCGCGATGGTGCGCTGGGCCGCGACGCGCGGAAACGCATCGACGTCACCCGAGAGCAGCGCCGCCGTCTGCGCCGCTGGATCAGAAATGAAGCGGATCGTCACCTTGGAGAGCTTGATCGCGGCGGCATTGCGATAGTCGGCCCATTTGTTCAGGGTCATCGACGAGCCCTTGGCCCAGGCGCCGAGCTGATAGGGCCCGGTCCCAACCGGCTGCGTGATATTCGTCGGCGCGCTCTTCGGCTCGACGATCGAGGCACTCGCCTGCCCGATCAAGAACGGAAAGTTCGGCTCTGAATTTTTCAGCGTGATCACGACCGTGTCGGCATCGGGCGCGGCAACGGACTCGAAGCTCTGGAACAGGCTCTTGTCCTTGTTGGTGCTGGTGGCGACAGCGTTGCGCTCGAACGAGAATTTCACCGCCGCGGAATCGAACGGCTCGCCATTGTGGAATTTGACGCCCTTGCGCAGCTTGAACGTGTAGGTCTTCAGGTCGGGCGAAGCGGTCCAGCTCTCCGCCAGCAGGGGCGAGGTGGTGCCGTCCTCGTTAATCTTGGTCAGCGTCTCATAGATGTTGTAGAGCGTGACCTCGGCGATCGCCGCGGCGGCCGCGTTGGTGGGATCGAGCCCCGGAGGCTCCAGCGCCATGGCCATGACGACGCTGTCCTTCTTGCCCTGCGCCAGCACCGGTAGCGGCGCCGCAGCGAGCACGGCAGCGAATGCGACGATGGATAGTTTCCTGAACATGCGTAACTCCCCGGCCTTCTGTCTTCTCAAGACTACGCCAATTCCGCCCCGGACACTAACCTTCCATGGCGGCTCGCGGCAATGCCATCACGGCCTCTGCCTTGTGGCAGGCGGCCAGATGCGCCTCGCCCAGCTTGCGCAACTCAGGCAGGACCTCGCGGCAATGCTGGTCGGCAAGCGCGCAGCGCGCGGCATAGGGGCATCCGGTCGCGGCCGCCGATTGCGAGGCGATCACCTGCGCTCCGCGGCGGCGCCGGCCGCTGCCGGCGCGGACGCGCGGCACGGCGTCCAGCAGCGCCCGCGTGTAGGGATGGGCGCAGCGCTCGAACAGGTCTTCGGGGCGTCCCTGCTCGACGATGCGGCCGAGATACATCACCGCGACCTCGTCGCAGAGATAGTCGACGACGGCGAGGTCGTGGCTGATCAGGACGTAGCTCAGGCCGAACTGCTCCTGGAGGTCCTGCATCAGGTTCAACACCTGCGCCTGCACGGAAACGTCGAGGGCGGAGACCGGTTCGTCGGCGACGATCAGCTTCGGCTGGGTGATGAGCGCGCGCGCGATCGCGATGCGCTGACGCTGGCCGCCGGAGAACTCGTGCGGATATTTGTCCATGTCGGCATCGCGCAAGCCCACCTGCCGCAGCACGGCGGAGACCCGCGCGCGAAATGTGGTGCGATCGGCCTCCTCCAGCACGGTCAGCGGTTCGGCGACGATGCGCGCGATGGTCTGGCGCGGGTCGAGCGAGCCATAGGGATCCTGGAACACCATCTGGAAGTCGCGGCGGGCGCGGCGCAGCTCGTCAGCGGAGATATGGTTGAGGTTGCGCCCGAGCAGCGCGACCTGCCCCGATGTCGGCCGCTCCAGCGCCATCACCAGCCGCGCGAAGGTCGACTTGCCCGAGCCGGATTCGCCGACAATGCCGAGGCTCTTGCCGGAGGCGACCTGCACGCTGACGCCATTGAGCGCGCGCACCTGCCCCGGCGGACGAAAAAGGCTTTCGCGCGGCAACGCGTAGCGCTGCTCGAGATCCTTCACATCGAGAAGAGGCGCTGCGGTCATGCGGTCAACGCTCCGACCCTTTCAGCCATCGAGACATCCGTCCTGATGCAGCGCACGAAGTGGCCAGGCCCGACGTCCACCATCGGTGGAAGCGCGGCGCGACATTGGTCGATCACGAGCGGACATCGATCCGAAAAGGTGCAGCCGGACGGCAGGTCGGCAAGCTCCGGCACCGTGCCCGAGATCGTCTTCAGCCGCGTCCCCTTGCGCGCGCCGAGCTTCGGGCGGGCGCGGAACAGGCCCTGTGTGTAGGGATGCCCCATGCGGCGGAACACCTCGTCGGTCGGCCCGCTCTCGACCACGGTGCCGCCATACATCACCATCATGCGCTGCACGTTCTCGGCGATGACGCCGAGATCGTGCGAGATCAGGATCATCGACATGCCGCGCTCCTCGACGAGGTCGGCGATAAGGTCGAGGATCTGGCCCTGAATGGTGACGTCGAGCGCAGTGGTCGGCTCGTCCGCAATCAACAGGTCGGGGCCGCAGGCGAGCGCCATCGCGATCGTGACGCGCTGGCGCTGGCCGCCCGAAAACTGATGCGGATAGGCATCGATGCGCCTTGCCGGATCCGGCAGTCCGACGCGGTCGAGCAAGGCGATCGCTTCCTTGCGCGCTTGGGCGGCGGAATATTTCTTGTGACGCCGCAGCGGCTCGGCGACCTGGTGCCCGATCGTGTGCATCGGGTTGAGCGCGGTCATCGGCTCCTGGAAGATCATGCCGATGCGGTTGCCGCGCAAGCCGCAATAGTCCGCATCCGAAAGCCCGACCAGCTCGCGTCCGTCGAGCCGGATGCTGCCGGTCACGACCGCGCTTTCGGGCAACAGCCCCATCAGGGACAGCGCCGTGACCGACTTGCCGCAGCCGGATTCGCCGACTAGCCCCAGCGTCTCGCCGCGCCTCAGCGAGAAGCTGACGCCGCGTACGGCCTGCGCAGGACCGCGGCTGGTGTTGAGGCGGACACCGAGATTGTCGACCGCGATCAGCGGCATGGTTACGGGATCAGCCATCCTCACCGCTCCCGCGCCAGTCTTGGATCGAGCAGATCGCGCAGTCCATCGCCGAGCAGATTGAGGCCGAGCACAGCAATCGCGATTGCAGCGCCGGGATAGACCGCCAGCATCGGCGACTGAAACAGCAGCGTCTGCGCGTCGTTCAGCATGCGGCCCCAGGACGGTTGCGGCGGCTGCGTGCCGAGTCCGAGATAGGACAAGGCGGCTTCGGCGAGAATTGCCAGCGCGAACTGGATGGTGACCTGCACGATCAGGATCGACAGGATGTTGGGCAGCACATGCTCGATGGTGATGCGAAAGCCCCCCTTGCCCGCGGCACGCGCAGCCAGCACGAACTCACGCGCCCAGATCGCGTTGGCCGAGCCGCGCGTCAGCCGGGTCAGCGTCGGGATCTGAAAAATGCCGATCGCGACGATCGAGGTCACCATGCCCGGACCCACGACAGCCGCGAGCATGATGGCGGAGAGCACGGCCGGAAAGGCGAAGGTGAAATCAGAGAAGCGCATGATGATCTCTTCGGTCCAGCCGCGCCGGGCCGATGCGATCAAGCCGAGACAGACGCCGAAGGTAAGACCTATGCTCACCGCGATAACGCCGACCATGATGGTAGAGCGGGCGCCTGCGAGCAGCAGCGAGACGATGTCGCGGCCGAAGGAATCGGTGCCGAGCCAGTGCGCCGCCGACGGCGGCCTGAGTTTTGAAGCAATGTCGATCTCGTACGGCGACCACGGCGTCCATACCAGCGACAACAGCGCCGAGGCGAGCACCACAAGGCTGAGCGCGCCGCCCAGCATGAAGCTGCGATGCCGCAGCGCACGACGCCAAAATCCCGTGGCGGGACGCGTCGGCGCAGGTGCCGTCGGCAATCCGACTGCGGCGGCGAGCGGATCACTCACAGGTCGTGCACCTTGATGCGGGGATCGACGAAAGCATAGAGCACGTCGACCACGAAATTGACGATGACGACCATGGTAGCGAGCAGCATCACGCAATTGCGCACCACGATGAGGTCGCGATTGGCGATCGACTGGAAGATCAGGCGGCCGAGGCCCGGCAGATAGAACACGTTCTCGATCACGATGGTGCCGGCGAGCAGATTGGCGAATTGCAGGCCCATCACCGTCATCACCGGGATCATGGCGTTGCGCAGCACATGGCGCCACAGCACCTCGCGCCTGCCGAGCCCCTTCGCGCGCGCGGTGCGCACAAAATCCTCACGCAGCACTTCCAGCACCGCCGAGCGCGTGACGCGCGCGAGGATCGCGGCCTGCACCACCGCGAGCGAGACTGCCGGTAGCAGCAGCGACTTGATGCCAAGCCAGATGCCGTCCTCCCAGCCGGCAAAGCCGCCGGCGGACAGCCATTGCAGCCGCACCGAGAACAGGAGCACCAGGAGAATTGCGAACCAGAAGTTCGGCAGCGCGATGCCGACCTGCGTCAGCGACATCACCCCGACATCGCCGAGCTTGTTGTGGTTGGCCGCGGTGTAGATGCCGGCCGAAAGCGCCAGCGTCACCGTGATCAGCATGGACATGATCGCGAGCGGGACCGTCAGCACCAGCCGCTCCGCGATCAGGGCTGCGACGGGCGTGCCGTAGACATAGCTGTTGCCGAGGTCGCCGAGGACAAGGCCCTTGATCCAGTGCAGATAGCGGACGGCCAGCGGCTGATCGAGGCCGAGCTTGACGGTGAGCGCGCGCACCGCATCCGCCGACGCATCGGCGCCCATCAGCATCTGCGCGGCGTTGCCGGGAAGCGCGTCCAGCACCAGGAAAATGATCAGGGAAGCGCCGACCAGCGTCGCCAGCAAAGTCACGAGACGTCGGAGGACAAATACGCTCATGCGCTCACGAGCTCCGACGTCGTCCTGGCGAAGGCCAGGACCCATAACCCCAGGGAGCGGTTTGGCGAAGACTGGTCGTTCGGTACTGGCACCGCGCGTCACCGATAAATTCCGCGGTATGGGTCCTGGCCTTCGCCAGGACGACACCGAGGGGGTTGCGGGCGCTATGCAGCATTAGGAAAAATACGCTCATGCGCTCGAGCTCCGACGTCGTCCTGGCGAAGGCCAGGACCCATAACCCCAGGGAGCGGTTTGGCGAAGACTGGTCGTTCGGTACTGGCACCGCCCGTCGCGGATAAATTCCGCGGTATGGGGTCCTGGCCTTCGCCAGGACGACACCGAGGGGGTTGCGGGCGCCATGCCGCATTAGGACAAATACGTTCATGCGCGCTCGGTTTCAGGGCTCACCCGCGCCACGATCAACATGTCCGGGGGCGCGACGCAAGTGCTTTGCCGCATGCGCATCCCCTCAAGCAGGCCGGCGGGACAGGAGATCGTGCGAGGCCTCGAACAGCGCGCTCACGCGCAGCAATTCGGCGTCGTCACGGAAGCGGCCGACGAGCTGGAGCCCGATCGGCAGGCCGTCGCGGCCGAAGCCGCAGGGCAGGCTGACGGCGGGATGCCCGGTCATGTTGAAGGGCATGGTCCAGGGGAACCAGTGCGGGCGGACACTGTCGAAATGCTTGCCGTCGATCTCGATGGTGCCGAACAGGTCCTGCTCGATCGGCAGCGCAGTGCGGGTGAGGGTCGGCATCGCCAGCAGGTTGCCGCGCGCAAGCAGGGATTGCACCCGGCGAAACAGCGCGGTGCGCGCGAACATCGCCTCTTGATAATCGACGCCGCTGACTTCCGTCGCAAGCGCAAGCTGTTTGAGGAAGGCCTCGCTCAGTTCGCTCCTGTGCTCGGCCGCCAATTTTGCAAAGCGGGTGCGCCAGAGCGTGTGGTTGATAGCGCGCCAGATCGGCTCGACGTCAAAACCCTCGCCGGAGAATTCCTCGAGTTCGGCGCCAAGACGCGCCAGCCGATCGAGGCTCGCCCTGAAGCTGGCTGCGATATCGGCGGACACGGGACGGCCGGGCGGCGAGAGGCAGAACAGGATTTTCTGCCCGCGCAGATCGCCGCGTGCCATTGCGGTGCCGATAAAGTCCGGCACGGGAACGCCGATCGACCAGGGATCGCAAGGGTCCTCCCCGGCCATGGCCTGCATCATCAGCGCGGTATCGGCGACGGTGCGGGTGGTGGGCGTGACATAGGTCTGGTTGCCGAAAGCATCCAGCGCCTGGCTGTGCGCGATGACGCCATTGCTCTGCTTCAGCCCGACCACGCCGTTGCAGGCCGCCGGAATCCGCGTCGAGCCGCCGCCGTCGGTCGCGATCGCCAGCGGCGCGATGCCGCTCGCCGCCGCCACTGCCGCGCCGCCGCTGGAGCCGCCGGAGGAACGCTCCGCGCTCCACGCATTGCGGGTGCGGCCAAACAGCGGCGAGTCGGTCAGGCATTTGCTGCCGAATTCCGGCGTGGTGGTCTTGCCTATCAGGATCGCGCCTTGCGCGCGCAGCTTTGCAACCGCGACTGCATCTGCGGCCGGCACATTATCCCTGTAGGGAACGGCGCCGAAGGTGGTCCTCACGCCCCTGGTGTTGACGATGTCCTTGACGGTGACGGGGATGCCGTGCAGCAGGCCGAGCGGCTCGCCGGCTATCACCTTGCGCTCCGCCTCGCGCGCCTGCGCCATCGCCTCGTCGCCACAGAGCGTGATGAAGCAGTTCAGCTTGGGCTGCAGCGCCTCGGCGCGGGCGAGAACCGCGCGGGTGATCTCGACCGGCGAAATCCGTTTTTCGACGATAAGGCCGCGCAGTTCGGTTGCGGACAGCAGGCAGGGATCGCCGTTCATCCTCAAATCACACTCCGAAGCCGGCCGCCGTTGGCCCAAGACACTGACGTGGCATTGACATGCCATTGACAGCGAGAATGACAGTTTTGTTAACTCGCCGTCCAATACGATTTTAATCGTCAACCCATACGTTTTCGGTATGCCAATGGATCTTCGCCGGCTTCGCTATTTCGTCGCCGTGGCCGAGGCGCGCAGCGTCGGCAAGGCCGCCGAGCGGCTGCGGATGGCGCAGCCGCCGCTCTCGGTCCAGATCCGCAAGCTGGAAGCCGAAATCGGCGCGCCATTGTTTCGCCGCGGCACGCGCGGCATGGACCTGACCGAGGCGGGCCAAGCGCTGCTGGCGCGCGCCAGCGAGGCGCTTGCACTCGCCGCCGACGGCGCCGAAGCTGCCCGTGCGGTGGCCTCCGGGCGGCGCGGCCGGCTGTCGGTCGGCTACATGTTCGTGCTGGCGAACGCAGTGCTGCCATGGCTGATCCCCGAATTGCGCCGATCCGTTCCCGGCGTCGATCTCGACTTCGCAGAACTCAGCGCATCGACGCGCGAGGTGCGGCTGCTCGACCGCAGCGTCACGGTCGCGCTGTGCATGCCCGCGATCCACCATCCCGAGATCCAGGTGGCGCAGATCGGGGCGCAGCCGTTGATGCTGGTGATGCCGATCCGCTCGCCGCTGGCGCGCCTGAATGCCGTGCCGATGGCCCGGCTACAGGGCCGCCCGCTGATCGCGTTGCCGCCGCCGGACCAGGATCCCGCCTCCTCCGCGGTCGCCGCCCTGCTGCGGCGGCACCAGGTGGTGATGCCGATCGCCAGCCGGGTGGAGACGGTGCATTCGGCGATGAGCCTGGTTCTCGCCGGCGAAGGTCTCGCCATCGTGCCGGCCTGCGCCAAGCTCGGCGCGCCGCGCGGCATCGTGTTCAGGCCGCTGCGCGATGCCGCCGATTCCATCGATGTTGCGGTGTGCTGGCGGCGGGATTCCCACAGCCCGATGATCCGCACCTTCCTCAAATGCGCCGAGAAAGTCGTGGCGCGGCTGTGACGGGGACTACCAGCTCCACGCGATCTCATGGCTCCAGGGCGGATCGGCGCCCGGGCGGGTGCAGGTGAGGCCGGCGCAATTGGCGGCAAAGGACAGCGCGCGGCGGAGTTCCTCGGTGCTGATGCGCTTCAGTTGCTCGCGGACGAGGCGCCCCTGCTTGTGCAGGGCGAACAGCAATGCGGCCTGGAAACTGTCGCCGGCGCCGATGGTGTCGGCGACCTCGACCTGCGGCGCTGCGACTTCGATCTGCCCTGCTCCCGCGTGCCAGGCGATGGCGCCGTTGTTGCCGCGGCTGATGACGACGAGGCTTCTCCCTTGTTCCAGCAGCGCAGTCGCCCGTTGCCGCCAGGGCTCTTCGCCGTAGAGGTAGGCGAAGTCGACGTCGGACATCTTGATGAGATCGGCGCTTGCGGCGAATTCGGCAGTGCGCGCAAGGTAGGCCGGCTTGTCCTTGACCAGATTGGGCCGGCAGTTCGGATCGAAGGAGATCGTCGAGGATGCCTGCGCATCGGCGATCAGGGCTTTGGTCTCGGCCGCGCCGTGGTCGTTGACCAGCGTGGTCGAACCGACATGGAGGGCTTCGACCGTATCGAACGCAATGGTCCCGCGCCGGTAGGTCCAGTTCCGAGTCGCCGTCTCGGCATCATAAAAGGCATAATGCGACTCGCCGGCGACGATGCGCACGAAGGCGAGCGTGGTCTGGTGATCGCTGCGGGTGGCGAGACCGAGCTCGACGTCGGACGCCGCGGCATGGTCGGCGATCATGCGCCCGAACATGTCGGTCGAGATCCCGCCGACGAAACCGGTGGGCGCGCCGAGCCGCGCCATGCCGATGGCGACGTTGAGGCAGGAGCCGCCGACGGCCGGCATCACCGCCTCGCGCCCGTCGGCGTCTTGCGTCGGCACAAAATCGATCAGCGCA
Source organism: Bradyrhizobium sp. 142 (assembly GCF_023074015.1). NCBI lineage: Bacteria > Pseudomonadati > Pseudomonadota > Alphaproteobacteria > Hyphomicrobiales > Nitrobacteraceae > Bradyrhizobium > Bradyrhizobium sp. 142. Next base: position 47,901 of record NZ_JADPKQ010000341.1, on the reverse strand, counting down.
TCGCCGCAGGAAATCAGCATCCGTTTCAGCCTCTGCCCATCGCCGCGCGGCTGCCGCGATCGACCTCGCGTAGCAGCTTGTAGACGTCGCACTTGCGGGCGTGAAAGGCGGCCATGTCGGGCGCGGTCGGCTCGCTCTTCCGTCCGAGCGCCGACATCTTTGCCATGGTCTCGCCGATCGAGCCGTAGGCACCGCCGGCGACCGCCCCCAACATCGCGGCGCCCAGCAGCACCGGCTCTTTCGTCTGCGGCAGCGCGACCGTGAGGCCGGTGGTATCGGCCATGATCTGCCGAACCAGCGGACTGCGACTCGCGCCGCCGCCCATGATCATGATGCTGGAGTGGACGCCATGCGCGGCAAAGGCCTCGATCACTTCGGCAAGGCCATAAGCGAGGCCGCAGAGGCCGGCGACGAACAGCCGCTCCATCGCGCCGATATCGGTGTCGAGATCAAGGCCTGTGATCACCGCGCGCGTATCAGGATCGGCGTAAGGCGAGCGATTGCCGATGAACTCGGGGAGGACATGAACGTCGCGGGCCAGCAGCGCGGCGCGGCTGGCGTCACCTGCGCGCGCGATGATGCGGCGTTCGAGGAACTCGATGATGTCGAGCCCCTCGCTGCGCGCTGCCGCGCTCGCCTCGCCAAAGCCGGGATGCGACTTGAGGAGATGATCGATCGCCGCGCCCGCGGCGGACTGCCCGCCCTCGTTGAGCCAAAAGTTTGGCACCATGCCGGAGTAATAAGGACCCCAGACGCCCGGCACGAAACACGGCGCCTTCGTCGTTGCCATGATGCAGGCCGACGTTCCCATGATGTAGGCGAGGCGGTCGCAGACGTCCGTCGCCTCGCCGGATCCGTCGCGGCCGCCGATTGCGCCGATGCCGCCGGCATGGGCATCGATCAGCGCCGCGCCCACCGGCGTGCCGGGCACGAGGCCAAGGTTGGCTGCCGCCGCGCGGGTGAGACCCGCTCCGAGCCGTGTGCCGGGCGCGACGATCTCGGTGCCGATGCGGGCATAGTTTTCGCTGACGAAATCCGATAGGCCAATGCGCCGGAAGAACGGCGCGCTCCAGCCGCCGTCATGCGCGAGATAGTTCCATTTGCAGGTGACGGTGCAGGTCGAGCGCTGCAGCGAGCCGGTCGCGCGCCAGGTCAGGTAGTCGGCCAGATCGAAGAAATGACCCGCCGCGTCAAAGCTCGCGCGCGCATGCCGCTTCAGCCATAGCAGCTTCGGCATCTCCATCTCGGGCGAGATCGAGCCGCCGACATAGCGCAGCACGGCGTCCTCTGTCTCGTTGATCAGCCGCGCCTCGGCCGTGGCGCGATGATCCATCCAGACGATGACGTTGCGCTGCCTGTCGCCGGAGGAACTGACGGTGACAGGCTCGCCCTGGCGGTCGACCAGCACCAGCGAGCAGGTGGCGTCGAAGCCGACACCGCCGACGCTGTCGGGGGCGATGCCGGCTTCCGCCATTGCGGCCCGCACCGATTTGGCGCAGGCGTCCCAGATGTCGGCGGACGACTGCTCGACGATATCGCCGGCCTCGTGCCAGATCCTGATCGGATGCCGGGCGGTGGCCAGAAGGGTGCCAGCCTCGTCGAACACCCCTGCCCGCGTGCTCGTGGTCCCCACGTCGACGCCGATATACGCTCGCGGCATTGTCACTCCCGGTCGCTCTCGTCAATTTTGACGCAAGCCTACCAGCAAGTGTAGCCGCCATCCACCAGTACGATGCTGCCGGTCATCAGGCTCGCGGCCTCCGAAGAGAGGAACAGCACGACGGAAGCGATCTCGTCGACCTGCCCCATCCGCGCCATCGGGGTTCCGCCGATCCAGGCGTCGTACATTTTTGCATTGCTCTTGACGAAGGCGTTGAGCGGCGTCTCGATATAGGTCGGCGCAACCGCATTGACGCGGATGCCGCGCGCGCCCCATTCGGCGGCCAGCGACTTGGTGAGATGGTGCACGGCGGCCTTGGAGGCATTGTAGAACGATTGTTCCTGCGGCTTGTTGACGATGAAGCCCGACATGGAGCCGATATTGACGATGGCGCCGCTCTTCGCCTTGAGCATGTGCTTGCCGAACTCGCGGCAGCACCAGAAGGTGCCGTTGAGATTGACGTCGATGACGTTGAGCCAGTGCTCGTCGGTCACGGTCTCCGCCGGCGTCTCGCTGCGGGCAATGCCGGCATTGTTGACGAGGATGTCGACCTTGCCGTGGCGCGCGACGAGGTCGCCCGCCACCTCGGCCACGCGTTTGGTGTCGGTGACGTCCATGATCGCGGTCTCGACGTCATAACCCTTTGCCTTCAGGCTGGCCTTTGCGGTGTCCGCGACCTTGCTGTCGCGATCGCCGATGACGACCTTGGCGCCGGCTTCAGCCAGCGCCTCGGCACAGGCGAGGCCAATTCCCTGCCCGCCGCCGGTGATGAACGCCGTCTTGCCGTCCAGCTTGAATTTTTCCAGGTACATGTTGCTCTTTCCGTTTCTTGCCGTACTTGCCGTTTCTTGTCAGCCCCGAACGGCGTTGCCGCTCGCGTCGAAGCGGTGAATGCGCGCGGGCTCCGGCATCAGCGACACGCGGTCACCGGCATGCAGGCTGAGTTCGCCGATGTAGCGTGCCGTCAGCATGCCCAGAGGCCCTGCATCGACGTACAGAAAGGTATCGCTGCCGAGATGCTCGGCGACCGCAATCGTGCCCTGCCAGCCGCCGGCGCCGTCCCGCTCGATTTTGAGGTGTTCCGGCCGCACGCCGATGGTGGTGGCGCCCTGCTGCTTCGCCAGTTCGCCGGTCACGAAGTTCATTTTCGGCGAGCCGATGAAGCCGGCCACGAACAGGTTGGCCGGCCTTTCATAAAGCTCCAGGGGCGAGCCGTACTGCTCGATCTTGCCGCCGTTGAGCACGACGATCTTGTCGGCCATGGTCATGGCCTCGACCTGGTCGTGGGTGACGTAGATCGCGGTGGTGCCGAGCTGTTTCTGCAGCCGCGTCACCTCGATCCGCATCTGCACGCGCAGCGCGGCATCGAGGTTGGACAGCGGCTCGTCGAACAGGAACGCCTTGGGCTCGCGGACGATGGCGCGGCCGATCGCGACGCGCTGGCGCTGGCCGCCGGAAAGCTCGCGCGGCTTGCGGTCGAGATAGGGCGTCAGGTTCAGCGTCGCCGCAGCGGCCTCGACCTTGCGGTTGATCTCGTCCTTGGGAAGCCCCGCCATCTTCAAGCCGAAGCCGATATTGCCGCGCACGCTCATGTGCGGATAGAGCGCGTAGGACTGAAACACCATCGAGAGGCCACGCTTGGCGGGCGGCGTATCGACGACGTTCTTGCCGTCGATCAGGATCTTGCCGCCGCTGACGTCCTCGAGCCCGGCGATCAGCCGCAGCAGCGTGGTCTTGCCGCAGCCTGACGGCCCGACGAACACCACGAAGGAGCCATCGGCGACGTCGAGATCGGCGCCCTTGATGATGTGCACGGGGCCGAAGGATTTTTGCACGTCCTGAAGTGTGATCTGACCCATGATCCGGCAGCCCTTTATTTCACCGCGCCGAAGGTGAGCCCGCGCACGAGCTGCTTCTGGCTGAACCAACCGAGGACGAGAATGGGTGCGATCGCCAGCGTCGAGGCCGCCGACAACTTTGCCCAGAACAGCCCTTCCGGACTCGAATAGGAGGCGATGAACACGGTGAGCGGCGCGGCGCTCGAGGTCGACAAATTGAGCGTCCAGAACGCCTCGTTCCAGGCCAGGATCAGATTGAGCAGCATGGTCGAGGCCAGGCCCGGGATCGCCATCGGCGTCAGCACGTAGACGAGCTCGCGGCCGATAGTGGCGCCATCCATCCGCGCGGCCTCGAGGATGTCGCGCGGGATCTCCTTGAAATACGTGAAGAGCATCCAGATCACGATCGGCAGATTGCCGAGACAGAGGATGAAGACGAGACCCATGCGGGAATCGAGCAGGCCGAAGCTCTTGTAGATCAGGTAGATCGGCACCAGCACGCCGACCGGCGGCATCATCTTGGTCGAGAGCATCCAGAGCAGGATGTCCTTTGTGCGCTTGGTCGGCGAGAACGCCATCGACCAGGCTGCAGGAATGGCGATCAAAAGCGCAATCAGCGTCGACCCGCCGGCGATGATGATCGAATTCACTGCATGATGCAGATAGTCGCTGCGCTCCTGCACGGTGGCGTAGTTTTCGGTGGTCCAGTGGAAGAACAGGAAGGATGGCGGAATGGCGAAGGCTTCCAGCTCGGTCTTGAAGCTCGCCAGCACCATCCAGAGGATCGGAAAGAAGATCAGGAAGCCGAAGAACCACGCTCCGATGGTCGATACCACCACCCGCTGCGTCGTTGCCATCCGTGCCATGGTCTCACGCCTCCAGATTGCGGCCGACGATGCGGACCAGGAAGAAGGCGACGACGTTGGCGATCACGACCGCAACCAGGCCGCCGGCAGAGGCGCTGCCGACGTCGAACTGGATCAGCGCCTGCGAATAGATCAGGAAGGCGATGTTAGTGGTTTGCAGGCCCGGTCCGCCGCCGGTGGTGACGAAGATTTCGGCGAACACGGTGAGCAGGAAAATGGTCTCGATCAGGATCACCACGGTGATGGGACGCGCCAGATGCGGCAGCGTAATGTAGATGAAGGCCGAGAGCGCGCTGGCGCCGTCCATCTCGGCCGCCTCCTTCTGCTCCTCGTCGAGCGATTGCAGTGCTGTCAGCAAGATCAGCGTCGCGAACGGCAGCCACTGCCAGGCGACGATCAGGATCACGGCGAACAGCGGCACGTCGTTGAACCAGTCGATCGGCGTCAGCCCGAATAGCGACGCGATCCAGGCGAACAGGCCGGAGACCGGATGCATCAGCAAATTCTTCCAGACCAGCGCGCTCACCGTCGGCATCACGAAGAACGGCGCGATCACCATCAGCCGGACGATGTTGCGCCCGATCACGGGCTGATCGAGCAGCAGCGCCAGGGGAGTGCCGAGTAGAATGGTCAGCGCCAGCACCGAGCCGACCAGCACCAGCGTGTTCTGGAGCGAGTCGAGGAAGGCGGGATCGGTGAGGAAATAGCGGAAATTCTCGAGGCCGACGAACGCCTCGGAGCCGGGATCGAGCAGGCTGTAGTGCAGCGTCGAGAAATAGAGCGTCAGCGCCAGCGGGACGATCATCCAGATGAAGAGCAAGCCAACGGCCGGCGTCAGGAGCGACCGCGCAAGGATTTGCGTCTGCCGGGTTGCCATCGTCAGCTTCTCCGCCGGGGGAAGAAGGCGGCCATCCACCAAGCGAAGCGTGGATGGCCGCTAGTCTGAGCTCGGGAGGGAGAGCTCGGGTTCACTTGATGTAGCCGGCGCGCTTCATCTCGCGCTCGGTGACGGATTGCGCCGCGGTGAGCGCGGCATCGACCGTCATCGATCCGGCAAGCGCGGCCGAGAATTGCTGGCCGACCTGCGTGCCGATGCCCTGGAATTCCGGGATCGCGGCGTATTGCACGCCGACATAAGGCACCGGCTTCACGGTCGGCTTGTTCGGATCGGCCGCGTCGATCGAGGCCAGCGTCAGCTTGGCGAACGGCGCGACCTTGAGATAATCAGGGTTCTGGTAGAGCGAGGTCCGCGTGCCCGGCGGCACATTGGCCCAGCCTTCCTTCGCCGCCACGAGCTTGGTGTAGTCCTTGCCGGTCGCCCAGGCGATGAACTTCTCGGCGGCTTCGGCTTTCTTGGAGCCGGCGGGGATCGCGAGACTCCAGGCCCACAGCCAGTTCGCGTTCTTGCCGAGCCCGGTGTTGGGCGCGAGCGCGAAGCCGACCCTGTCGGCGACCTTGGAGTCCTTTGGATTGCTGACGAAGGACGCCGCCACGGTGGCATCGATCCACATCGCGCATTTCCCGGCGTTGAACAACGCCAAATTCTCGTTGAAGCCGTTCGAGCTCGCGCCCGGAGGTCCCGCCTCCTTCATCAGATTGACGTAGGTCGTCAGCGTCGCCTTCCATTCCGGCGTGTTGAACTGCGGCTGCCACTTCTCGTCGAACCAGCGCGCGCCGTAGGAATTGGCCATGGCCGAGAGGAACGCCATGTTCTCGCCCCAGCCGGCCTTGCCGCGCAGGCAGATGCCGTAGACGCCGCCGCTCTTGTCGGTCAGCTTCTTGGCGGCGTCGATGACGAAATCCCAGGTCGGCTTTTCCGGCATCTTGAGGCCGGCCTTCTCGAACAGATCGGTGCGGTACATCACCATCGAGCTCTCGCCGTAGAACGGCGCGGCGTAAAGCTTGCCATCGACGGAGACCGCATCCTTGATCTTCGGCAGGAGGTCGGCGACATCGTAGTCCGCGCCGAGATTGGCCAGCGGCACCAACCAGCCCTTCTTGGCCCAGATCGGCACTTCGTAGGTGCCGATGGTGAGCACGTCGAACTGCCCGCCCTTGGTGGCGATGTCGGTGGTGACGCGCTGACGCAACACGTTTTCTTCCAGCGTCACCCATTTGACTGTGATGTCCGGGTTCTTCGCGGTGAATTCGCTGGTCAGACCCTGCATCCGGATCATGTCGCCGTTGTTCACGGTGGCAATGGTCAGGGTGGTTTCGGCCACCGCGGGGATGGACAGCAGCAGGACAGACGCGCCGCAGACGGCGCCGAGGACGTGTTTCACGGTGACCTCCCTAAGGCTCGCGCTTTTGAGCATATGCCCACGCGTTGGGCGTATGTTCAACTGAGGGCGTGCCGTTGTCAAGCAGGCGTGCGGGTGCTTCAGCAACTTATGAGTGCTGCGGTGCGGGAGGGGAACGGAGTTGATGATCTCGAGCGAGTGCCGCGGGCGTTCTTACCTCTCCCGCTTGCGGGAGAGGTCGTATCGCATCGCAGATGCGATACGGGTGAGGGTTTTCTCCTCTTGGGGAGTCTTGCCAGTGGAGAGACCCTCTCCCCACCCCTCTCCCGCAAGCGGGAGAGGGAGCTGAGTCACACTGCCGCGCCAGCTTCGCCTACCTCTCCAGAATCGCCCGTGCTGTCGCCTCGTCCGTGATCAGGCCATTGATCAGGTGTCCGTTCAGCGCCGCGGCGATCGCCGGCACCTTGGCGGCGCCGAGCGCGGCGCCGATCGTCGTGGTCTTCGCCGGCACCTCTGGCGGAATGCTGGTCAGGCGCTTGTTGGTGCCGGCCTTGAGCAGGCGGCCCTTGGCGTCATAAGCCCAACCGGTGATCTCGCCGATCGCTCCCTGCCGCATCATCTCGAACAATTCGTCGCGGGTGAGGAAGCCGTCGACATGGACCTGTGCCTTCTGGTCCATCTGGCCGATGCCGACGAGGCGCAGATCAGCCTTGGCCGCAACCGCCTTCACCTTCGCGATCGGCTCGATCCGCACCATCTTATTGCGCTCGTCTTCCGACGACATCAGGAACGGCAGCGGCATCGGATAGTGCCGAGCACCGGTGCGGTCGGCGAGCCGGCCGACGGTGTCGTAGAAGCTCGCCGAGCCGTCGGCGGAGATGTTGCCGACCAGCGAGACGATCTGATGATTGGGCCGGTCGATCGGTGTGACGCGTTCGACCGCGGCGCGCACCGCGCGTCCTGTCCCGAGCGCGACGATGACGGGGGTCTCCGAACGTAGCGTCGCGTCCAGCAGGTTGGCGCAGCGCTCGGCGATGCCTGCGTTGGCCTGAGGCGCCGCTGGATCGGCCGGCACCACCTCGCAATGGACGAGGTCAAAGCGCTCCTTGAGGCGCGCTGCCAATTCCATGCAGGCGGCGATGGGGTGTTCGAGGCGGAAGGTGATCAGCCGCTCGGCAAGGCACAACGACACCAGCCGCTGGGCCGAAGCCCGCGACACCTGGAGCATCTTTGCGATCTCGTCCTGGGTGTGGCCGGCAATGAAATAGAGCCAGCCGGCGCGCGCGGCGTCGTCGAGCCTGGATTTTTCATTCTCGGCGGCCATGGCGGCGTTACGCGTCCTTCCAGAAATCGCTCATGCGCGCGAAGATCCGATCGGCCCCGGCGCCGGACAATATAGCGTGGCCGTCGCGTCCGCGATAATGGCTGCCGCCGACAAATCCCCAGACCGTCATGCCGGCCGCCTTGGCCGCCTGCACGCCGCTGACGCTGTCTTCGATCACGACGGTGCGAGACGGATCGGCCTGCATCTGTTCGGCGGCGTGGAGAAAGAGGTCGGGCGCCGGCTTGCCGTGCCTGACCATCTGCGCGCTGTAGAGCCGGTCGCCAAAATGCGGCGCGAGCCCGGTCACATCAAGCGAGAGCGAGATGCGGTCGAGGTCGCTCGACGACGCCACGCAAAACGGCCCCTTCAGACCCGACAGCACGGCAGCCACGCCGGGTATCGCCTCGAGCGAAGCGGCAAACGTCTCCAGCACGCGCGACTTCAATCGCGGCAGGAATATCTCCGGCACATCCTGCCCGAGATCACGATAGTGCTGCTCGATCGCCTTCGTGCTGCGTCCGAGAAACAGCTCGAGCGCCTGGTCCGGACTGAGCGCGATCCCAAGCTCGGCCAGCACGTCCGAGAGGCACTGACAGCTCAACACCTCGCTGTCGACGAGCACGCCGTCGCAATCGAAGATGATGAGGTCAGATGTGGCCCGGCTATCGTTCATCCGGTCATTCGATCATATACCCATCTGCTGGGCAATAGCTCACCCGGCAGCGGCGCGCCGCGGCTTTTACTCCGGTCAGTGCGCCACCTGTCAGCGAAGCGGATCGCTGAGGACCGGCGACGCTGCGCAGACTTAACGCAATCTTAAACTTGTGCCGCTGATCTGCTCTCTCGGCAACGAGGCTTGAGATTGTCATGCTCAAGGACGGCACATACAGGGCGTGGTTCAAGACGCCGACCGGTCAAGGCACCGGCATCGCCCATGTCGCGGATGGGATGATCTGGGGCTGTGACGGGGTCATGACGTACAGCGGGTCCGTCGACGTCAGCGGCGAACGATTTACCGCGACCCTCCTGACCAAAAGGAATACGGAACGGCTGCCCACGGTTTTCGGAACCGACGACGAACTCAAGCTTACGCTGGAAGGAACCTGCTCCGGCAAGATCGCTCGATACACCGCCACGGCCGAACAGTTCCCCGGCGTGCTGCTCGAGGGCACGCTCATTTACAGTGAGGACCAGCCGCCCGCGCCAGCGGCGCAACGGCCGGAGCCGAAATTCGACCCGGCCAAGCTCCCGAAGTTGCCAAAGCGCTCCCGCTGACGAGACAACGCCCCGGCCACGGGCGATCCATAGCAATTTGAGATCAAGCCGCCGGGTGAATTGGCCGCTCCCTATCTGCGCTGGTTATACACGTCGATGCAGACGGCGCCGAGCAACACCAGGCCCTTGATCACCTGCTGATAGTCGATTCCGATGCCGAGGATGGACATGCCGTTGTTCATCACGCCCATGATCATGGCGCCGACCACGGCGCCGCCGACGCGCCCGACGCCGCCATAGGCCGAGGCGCCGCCAATGAAGCAGGCGGCGATGACGTCGAGCTCGAAGCCGAGACCGGCCTTCGGGGTCGCGGTGTTGAGGCGCGCGGCGAAGACGAGGCCGGCGAGAGCTGCGAGCGCTCCCATGTTGACGAAGGTGAGGAAGGTCAGCCGCTCGGTCTTGATGCCGGACAGGCTTGCCGCCTTGGCGTTGCCGCCGACGGCGTAGATCTGCCGCCCGATCACGGTGCGGCGGGTGACGAAGCCATAGAGCGCGATCAATGCGCTCATGATCACCAGCACGTTGGGCAGGCCGCGATAGGTCGCGATCAGGTAGGTGGCGTAGAGCACCGCGCAAGCCAGCACGATGCTCTTGCCGAGGAAGAACGCGTAGGGCTCGACCTCGATGCCATGCAACTGCTCGCGCGCACGGCCCCGGGCGCTGGCATAGACCAGCCCCAGCGCCAGCACGGCGCCGATCAGCATCGAGGTCGGATGCAGCGTACCGGCCTCCGGCAAAAGCTCGGGAATGAAGCCCGACGACAATTTCTGGAAGGTCGGCGGGAACGGTCCGAGCGACTGGCCCTGCAACACCGCGAGCGCAAGCCCCTTGAACACCAGCATGCCGGCCAGGGTCACGATGAAGGACGGGATCTTGAAATAGGCCACCCAGTAGCCCTGCGCCGCGCCGATTGCCGCGCCGAGCACGAGGCAGGCGATGAAGGCGAACGTGTAGTCGACCTTGTACGTCACCATCAGCACGGCAGCCACCGCGCCGACGAAGCCCGCGACCGAGCCGACCGAAAGGTCGATATGGCCGGTGACGATCACGAGCAGCATGCCGAGCGCCATGATAACGATATAGCTGTTCTGGAGCACCAGATTGGTCAGGTTGAGCGGCTGCAGCAGCGTACCGCCGGTCATGACCTGGAAGAACAGCATGATCGCGATCAGCGACATCAGCATGCCGTAATTGCGCAGGTTGTTCTTGATGAAGCTGCCGTGCCGGCGCTCCTCGGGCAGCGAAACCGTCTTGTCGGTCATGGCTGCGATCCTCCCATCTCTGCGGCAACAGGCGTGCCGCTCCCAAAGTTTCTATCATTGCGCATGATGGCGCGCATGATCTTTTCCTGCGTCGCGTCGGTGCCCGCGAACTCCCCGACGAAGGCACCGTCGTTCATGACGCAGATGCGGTCACAGATGCCGAGCAGCTCGGGCATCTCCGAGGAGATCACCACGACGCCGCGGCCCGCCTCGGCGAGCTCGTTGATGATACAGTAAATCTCGTACTTCGCACCCACGTCGATGCCACGTGTCGGCTCGTCGAGGATCAGGACCTTCGGGTCGGTCATTAGCCATTTCGACAGCACCACCTTCTGCTGGTTGCCGCCCGAGAGCTGGCCGGTCTCCTGGTAGACGTCGGAGCAACGGATGCGCATGCGGTTGCGATAGTCGCTGGCGACCTTGAGCTCGGCGATGTCGTCGATCACCCGGCGCGGGGCGACTTGGTCGAGGCTCGCCAGCGTGATGTTCTTGCGGACGTCGTCGGCGAGGATCAGCCCGAGCTGCTTGCGGTCCTCGGTGACGTAAGCGAGACCGGCATCGATCGCGGCGGCGACGCTCGGCAGCACGATCTCGTGGCCTTCGAGCCGGATCGAGCCGCTGACATTGGTGCCCCAAGAGCGGCCGAACAGGCTCATGGCGAATTCGGTGCGGCCAGCGCCCATCAGTCCCGCAATGCCCACGACCTCGCCGCGCTTCACGCCGAAATTGACGTTCTTGATCACCTGCCGGTCGGGATGGATCGGATGATAGACCGACCAGTTCTCCACGCCGAGGACGGGCTCGCCGATCTTCGCGCGGCGCTCCGGAAAGCGGTGGGCGAGATCGCGATTGACCATGCTGCGGATGATGCGGTCCTCCTCGACCGGTTCGCTGCGGCAATCGATCCCGTCGACGGTACGGCCGTCGCGCAGCACGGTGATGTGGTCGGCGACGCGGGCGACCTCGTTGAGCTTGTGCGAGATCAGGATCGAGCCGATGCCCTGCTCGCGGAACGTCATCAGGCGTTCGAGCAGCGCCGCACTGTCGGCTTCGTTCAGGCTCGCGGTCGGCTCGTCGAGGATCAGCATCCGCACCCGCTTGGACAGCGCTTTCGCAATCTCGACCAACTGCTGCTTGCCGACGCCGAGATCGGTGATCAGCGTATCCGGCGATTCCTTCAGGCCGACCTGCGCGAGCAGCTCGCGCGTGCGCCGGTACACTTCATCCCGGTCGATCACGCCGAGCTTCGAGGGCGGATGCGACAGGAAGATGTTTTCGGCGATCGACATCAGCGGAATCAGCGCCAGCTCCTGGTGGATGATGATGATACCGAGCGCCTCGGAATCGTTGATGTCGCGAAAGCGGCGCTCCTCGTCCTCGAAGACGATGGTGCCCTCGTAGCTGCCCGCCGGATAGACCCCGCTCAACACTTTCATCAGCGTGGACTTGCCCGCGCCGTTCTCGCCGACGAGCGCATGGATCTGCCCGGCGTGAACCGAGAAGTTGACGTCGCGCAGCGCCTGCACGCCTGAAAAGCTCTTGCTGACGTTGCGCATCTCCAGCATTGCAGTCATCGCTTCATGTCCCTAGACGTTTCCACAGCGTCATGGCCGGGCTTGTCCCGGCCATCCACGTGCAGCCGCTTGCGAGGTAGGACGTGGATGCCCGGGACAAGCTCGGGCATGACGAGTTGGTTGACATACGCTTCATCCCACCAGAGAGATCCTCTCCCCGCAAGAGCGGGGAGAGGGAGACGAGAGAGTCTTACTGGAACTGCGCCTTCTTGTAGTAGCCGCTGTCGACCAGGATCTTCTCCCAATTGTCCTTGTAGACCACGACCGGCTTGAGCAGGTAGGACGGCACGGTCTTGGCGCCGTTCTCATAGGTCTTGGTGTCGTTGACGGCGACCTGCTTGCCGGCGAGCGCGGCATCGACCATGTCGGCCGTGACCTTGGCGAGGTCGCGGGTGTCCTTGAAGATGGTCGAATACTGATCGCCGCGCAGCATCGCCTTGATCGAGGGCACCTCGGCGTCCTGGCCGCTGATGATCGGCATCGGTTGGTTGGCGCTGCCGTAGCCGACGCCCTTCAGCGAGGAGATGATACCGATCGAGAGGCCGTCATACGGCGACAGCACGGCGTTGACCTTGTTGTTGCCGTAGTAGGCGCTGAGCAGGTTGTCCATGCGGGCCTGCGCGGTGGCGCCGTCCCAGCGTAGCGTCGCGACCTTGTCCATGCCCATCTGGCCGGAGACGACGACGAGCTTGCCGCTGTCGATATACGGCTTCAGCACGCTCATCGCGCCGTTGTAGAAGAAGTAGGCGTTGTTGTCGTCGGGCGAGCCGCCGAACAGTTCGATGTTGAAAGGCCCCTTGCCTTCCTTCAGGCCGAGGCCCTGCTCGATCGACTGTGCCTGGAGCACGCCGACCTGGAAGTTATCGAAGGTCGCATAATAGTCGACGTTCGGCGTGCCGCGGATCAGGCGGTCATAGGCGATCACGATGATGCCCTTGGCCTTGGCCTGCTTCAGCACGTCGGAGAGCGTGGTTCCGTCGATCGCGGCAATCACCAGCGCCTTGGCGCCCTTGGTCACCATGTTCTCGACCTGCGAGAGCTGGTTCGGGATGTCGTCCTCGGCATATTGCAGGTCGGTGTTGTAGCCGCGCTCCTTCAGCGTCTTGACCATGTTGTTGCCATCGTCGATCCAGCGCGCCGAGGATTTGGTCGGCATGGCGATGCCGACGGTTGCCTTGTCCTGGGCGGAGGCGGAGGCGCCTGCGGCCATCGTCGCAGCGCCGGCCAGTGCCAGCGCGAGGAATGTCGTCTTCAGTTTTCGCATATTTCACTCCCTTATGTGTCTATGTGTCAGACTGCTCTTCGTTTCGTCGAGAACGCGGTGTGTACTGGCTCTGGTCTCCTATGCAAGCTTGACATCGGGCTCCGCGCGACCGCGCGCGGAGACATCGAGCAGAAAGGTGCAGCCTGCCTGCGGATCGGCGGCGCGCGCCGCATCGTCCATGTTCTGCCAGGCGGAGGTCACCAGAAGGCGCGACAGATCGGGCCCAATGAAGGCGGGACAGCTCGCCTGGCGCGCCGGCACGCGCAGCGAACGCAGGCGCTCGCCTTGCGGACTATAGACATCGATGCGGCCCGCGCCCCAGCAGGCGTTCCAGATTTGCCCGTCGGCATCGATCACCGAGCCGTCGAGGCCGCCGATCCCGGTGTGGCGCAACAGCACCTCCGGCTCGCCGCGCGGCAGACCGGTCGCGGGATTGAGCGGGACGGCGTAGAGCACCGCGTGCGCGGTGTCGGCGAAGTAGCCGGTGGCGCCATCGGGTGAGAAGCAGATCGAGTTAGGAATGCTGATGCGAGGGAACAGCATCGAGATGTTGCCGTGATGGAGCGCATAGATCGCGCCCGCGCCCGGCTCGGCGTGACGTCCCATGGTGCCGATCCAGAACGTGCCCGACTGATGCACGCGGCAATCGTTGGAGCGGGTGGCAGCGTTGTCGGCCTCGAGCGGACAGAACAGCGTCATCGCGCCATCGGCGAGCTGACGGATGTAGAGACCGTCCTCGGCCACGATCAGCTGGCGCGCGGCATCGATGCGCCCGAGCGCGCTCGCCATCCGGCCGAGCGCGTGGACGCGGATGCGGCCGCTGGAAAGGTGCGCCTCGAACAGCCGTCCCTCAAGGATGTCGAACCACCAGGCAGTGTCGGTGGTGACGTCATAGGTCGGCCCTTCGCCGAGATGGCAATGCTCGGCGGAGAGGACGGAGGTCGGCACCTCTTCTTCCGTCATGGCGCCCTCGCTGCAAACCGATATACCGTGTGATGACGATAGACCTCGCCGGGCGCGAGGCGCGGACTCGGAAAGTCCGGCCGGTTCGGCGCATCCGGCCAGATGTGCGGCTCCAGGCACATGGCGTCCGACTGCCGGATGAGCTTGCCGCCCTTGCCCGAAATCGTGCCGTCGAGATAGTTGCCGGAATAGACCTGAAGGCCGGGCTGATCCGTCAACAGCTCCATAATCCTACCCGAGCGCGGCGCCTCCAGCCGCGCCGCGAGAGCAAGCTTGCCGTTGTGCGTCAGGCAGTAGGTGTGGTCATAGCCCCTGCCGTTACGCAATTGCTGATCGCTCTGGCGGATGCGCTCGCCCACCGGCATTGCGTCGCGGAAGTCAAACGGCGTTCCGGCCACTGCACGCGGCGGCTCCGGCAGCGGGATGGCGGTCGGGTCGATGGCAAGAAAATGCTCGGCCACAACGGTCAGCCGGTGATCGAGGATGGATGTGCCTGACGTGGCGCTCTCGAGGTTGAAGAAGCTATGGTTGGTCAGGTTGACGATGGTCGGGCGATCGGTTCGCGCCTCCATGCTCAGCGACAGCTCGGTCGGGCCGGTGACACGGTAGGTCAGGCGCACATCGAGCCGGCCGGGATAATTCTCTTCGCCATGCGGGCTCGTATAGGTGAGCGTCACCGCAGGCTCATTGCCGTCGTCAATCCCGGCAATCTCCCAGAGTTTTCGGTCGAACCCGTCGAGACCGCCGTGCAGTGCATTGGGGCCGTTGTTGACGGGAAGCTGCACCGTCTCACCGTCGAGCGAAAATTGCCCTTTGGCAATACGATTGGCATAGCGGCCGACGGCGGCGCCGAAAAATTTTCGCTCGGCGAGATAGCCGGCAAACGCATCGTGTCCGAGCACGACATCGTCGTAACCGCCTTTTACATCCGGCACGACCAGGGCCTGAAGAACGGCGCCGTATGTGATGACGCGGGCCTCGAATCCGCCCTCCCCGCGCAGCAAGATGCGCTCCACCACGCGGCCGTCCGGCAGCGTTCCGAATATCTCCTTTTCTATTTTTGAACCAGCCATGTCTAATCCACAAACGGTTCGACGATGGTGCGCTTGCCGAGCAGGAAGGCATCGGCGACGAGGCGAAGCGGCGTCAGGTCAACATCGCTTGCGCCGGTCGCGGTGAGTCCGACGAAGCGGCCATAGAGCTCGCGATATTCCTGATCGGGCGCCTCGGCAAGCACCTTGTCGTCCACGGCCATGCGCCGCCCGCCACCCGACAATGTCATCAGGCCCCGCTCGGTCTCCGCGACGATATCCCAGCTCTGCGGGCCGGTCTGGCGGAAATCGAACTCGGCCGTGACAGGCAGTCCGCCGATGTCGGCCATTGTCAGGTTCGCGGCGATCGGCGCTTGGCAATTGGCGGGAAAGGCAAGCTCGGCCGCCGTGACGAACACGGGGCGCGGCAGGATGCGGGTCAGGATCGAGAGCGCGTTGATACCGGGATCGAACACGCCGAGCCCGCCCGGCTCCCAGATCCAGCCCTGCCCGGGATGCCAGACGCGAACATCCTCCTTCCAGCTGATGTGCACGGATGTGATCCGGCATGTGGCGAGCCATTCGCGCGCAGGCTCGACTGCGGGCGCGTAACGCGAATGCCAAGTCGCAAACAGCGTGCGCTTTGCCGCCGCCGCCATCGCGATCAACGGATCGAGCTCGGCAACGCCTGTGCCCGGAGGTTTCTCCAGCATCACGTGCTTGCCGGCGGCAAGCGCGGCAACGGCCTGGGCGCGCCGCACCTGGGGCGGGGTGCACAGCGAGACTGCGTCGATTGCGGGCCCCTTCTCAAGGAGTTCCTCGATCGTGGCAAAATGCGGCAGCCCCGGCTGCGAGGCGTTGCGGCTCGCAACGGCCGCGAGGGTGGCCCCCGGAGTTGCGGCAATCGCACCGACGTGCTGATCGCGCGCGATCTTGCCGAAGCCGACAATGGCGATGCGAAGTTCGGTCACGCTCACTCTCCAGTATCCGCGGATGGTGCTTCGGCCGGTGCAGTCTCGATCACCGTGCCTTCGTGGCGGCTCATGCCGTTGTGAATGACATAGACCATAGCCTCGGACGCCGTGTTGACATCACCTGCCGCGATAGCATCGACGATCTTCTGATGCCAGAGCAGAACCGTGTCGCGGTCCTCCGGTTCGACCGGGGCGCTGAGCAGGAACGAGGCACGCAGCGCAGCCTCGATGACATGGCCGATCGAGCGCATGAATAGATTTCCGGACGCGCGCGCAACCGCGACGTGGAGCGCGAGGTCGGCGTCGGCAAAGCGAACGGAATCGGAGGCCTCGAGCCGCATTCGATCCATGCAGCGACGCAGCTCGGCAAGATCCTCTTCCGATCGCCGCCCCGCCGCCAGTACTGCCGCGCGCGGTTCGACCGCGAGACGAATCTCGGCAAGGTCGTTGAGAAAGCGCTTGTCGATGCCGGCGTCCAGATGCCAGGCCAGCACATCGGCGTCGAACATGTTCCAGGCGCCGCGCTCGCGCACGACGGTGCCAACCCGCGCCTTGGTGGTGAGCAGCCCCTTGGCCACCAGCGTCTTCACGCTCTCCCGCAACACCGGCCGCGACACGCCGAACATCGCGGTCAGCTCGGCGTCGCCCGGCAGCCGTGTCCCTTCGGCGTAACGGCCGGCGATGATGTCGACGCCGATCGAGCGGGCCACTTCCGCGTGATTGGAGTGAGCCCGCTGAGTCGGGATGACGACGATGCGCGAGGTCATGACGCTGCTCCTGCACTCTTCGCAACGGGCCGGCGCGCGAGCGCGACCAGCGCCTGCTGCAAGGCGATGAAGGCAAACAGCAGCACGCCGGTCGCGATCTTGGTCCACCAGCTCGACAGCGTGCCGTCGAAATTGATGTAGGTCTGGATCAAGCCCTGGATCAGCACGCCGAGGAAGGTGCCGATCACCGAGCCCTGCCCGCCTGTCAGCAGCGTGCCGCCGATCACGACCGCGGCGATGGTGTCGAGCTCGACGCCGACGGCGGAGAGCGAATAGCCCGCGCTGGTGTAGAACGAGAAAACGATGCCGGCGATGCCTGCGAGCAGGCTCGACAGCATGTAGATTCGCACCGTCATCCGTCCAACCGCAACGCCCATCAGGTTCGCGGCCACGCGGTTGCCGCCAAGCGCGTAGACGTTGGCGCCGAACCGCGTGAGAGTCAGCAGCAGCGCACCTCCGATCACGATCGCGAGCATGATGATCGCAATCGCCGTCAATCGGCCGCCGCCGGGCAATCGCAACGCGAAGTCCGACACCGTCGAATAGATTGGCGCGGTGATCGGCACCGATTCCGTCGAGAGCAGGAAGCTGGCGCCGCGGGCCAGAAACATGCCGGCCAGGGTCACGATGAAGGGCGGCAGGTCGAAGACGTGGATGACGGCGCCCATCGCCGCGCCGAAGCCCGCCGAGAGCACAAGGATAGCGGCGAAGGCGACCAGCGGCGGCACGCCCCAGCGTTCGATCGCGAGCGCGACGAACACGGTCGTGAAGCCAATCACCGAGCCGACCGAGAGGTCGATGCCGCCGGAGATGATCACGAAAGTCATTCCGGTCGCGACAATGCCGAGAAAGGCATTGTCGGTGAGGAGATTGCCGACCACGCGGGTGGAAGCGATGTTGGGGAACTGCACCGCGCAAAGCGCGAATCCCAGGACGAGCACGATGGCCGTGATGAGGACGGGCGGCAGGCCTTTCATGCCTTCGCCCTCCGCAACCGGGCCACAACCCCGGAGAAGCCCGACAGCTTCGGCGATTGCAGCAGCAGCACGGCTAGCACCACCACCGCCTTGACCAGCAGGTTGAATTCCGGCGGATAACCGGACAGCAGAATGCCGGTGTTCATGGTCTGGATGATCAGCGCGCCGAGCACGGCCAGCACGAGGCTGAAGCGTCCGCCGAACAGCGAGGTGCCGCCGATCACCACCGCGAGGATGGCGTCGAGCTCGAGCCAGAGGCCGGCATTGTTGGCATCCGCGCCCATGATGTCGGCCGCCGCGATCACGCCGGCGAGCGCGGCACAGACGCCGCACCAGACGTAGACCGCCAAAATCATCGCGCGCGTGCCGACGCCGGCAAGTTCGCTCGCCCGCGCATTGCCGCCGGTCGCCTCGATCAGGAGCCCGAGTGCCGAGCCGCGCACCACCGCGCCGGTGAGGATCAGCATCCCCAGCGCAATCGCGACCGGCACCGGCACGCCGAGGATGGAGCCATTGCCGAGCCAGACCAGGTCGGGCGAGCTGAAGGTCACGATACGCCCTTCGGTTATGAGCTGGGCGATGCCGCGCCCCGCCACCATCAAGATCAGCGTCGCGACGATCGGCTGCATGCCGAGCACACTGACGAGAAAGCCGTTCCACAATCCGCAGACGAGCCCAGCGCCGAGCGCAGCCGCCAGCACGACCGGCAGCCCATGACTGTCGGCAAGGCTCGCCGCGATTGCACCCGAGATTGCCATCACTGCGCCGACCGAAAGATCGATGCCGCGCGTGGCGATCACCAGCACCATGCCGAGCGAGAGCAGCGCCACCGGCGTGCCGCGATTGAGCACGTCGATCAGGCTGCCGAACAAGCGGCCGTCCTGGAGCCGCAGATCGAAGAATTGGGGCGACACCACGCGGTCGACCGCAAGGATGACGATCAGCGCAAGAATCTGGGCAAGGCCGCGGCGCGGCAGCAGCGCTGTCATGCCCGCCCCTCATGCGCAACAACAGCGCTATCGGCGGCGATGGCCGCGAGAATGTTGCTGATGTCGATCGCCTCGCCCGTGAGCTCGTCGACATGCGCGCGATCGCGCAGCACCACCACGCGGTCGGAATAGGTCACGATCTCATCTAACTCGGAGGAGATCACGAGCAGGGCCAGCCCGTCGTCACAGAGCTCGCGGATCAGGCGGATGATCTCGGCATGTGCGCCGACGTCGATGCCGCGGGTCGGCTCGTCCAGCACGAGAAGACGCGGCGAGGTCGCGAGCCAGCGTGCCAGCAGCACCTTCTGCTGGTTGCCGCCGGACAACAGCCCGACGGGTCGCTCCGGATCGGGCGGGCGGATATCGAGCATCTTGACGTAACGGCTTGCGATCTCGTCCTGCTCCCGGCGTGACAGCGGCCTGTGCAGGCCGCGCTTGGCCTGGAGCGCGAGCACGATGTTTTCGCGCACGGTGAGCTCGGCGACGATGCCGTCGGTCTTGCGCTCCTCCGGACAATAGCCAAAGCCGTGGCGCACGCCGTCGCGCGGCGACAGGAGCCGTACGGGCTCGCCTTCAACCTTCGCCTGCCCGCGATCGGCGCGCTCGGCGCCGAACACCAGCCGCGCCGTCTCGGTCCGGCCCGAGCCGAGCAGGCCGGCGAGACCCACGACCTCGCCATGCCGCAGTTCGAGATTGAACGGCGCGACATAGCCGGCCTTGCCATAGCCTTCGAAGCTCGCACAGACTTCGCGCGCCTGATGCTCGCCCGTAGCCGCGCGCGCGCTGGTGGTTTCGGCTAGCTCGCGGCCGAGCATCATCCGGATCAGCTCGAGCCGCGGCAGCGAGGCGGTCTCGCGCTCGCCGACCAGGCGGCCATTTCGCAAGACGGTGATGCGATCGGATATCTCGTAGACCTGGTCGAGAAAATGGCTGACGAAAACGATGCCGATGCCGCGGCCGGCGAGCTGGCGCATGATATCGAAGAGGATCTCGACCTCGTGGCGGTCGAGGCTCGCGGTCGGCTCGTCGAGGATCAGCACGCGCGCCGATAAATCGACGGCGCGCGCGATTGCGGTGACATGCTGCACTGCGACCGAATAGCTGCCGAGCGGCGCTGAGACATCGATATCGAGGCCGAACCCGCCGAGTAGTGCTTTCGCACGGCGGCGCATCTCGCTTTCGCGCACGATGCCGAGGCGCATCGGCTGGCGGTCCAGGAACAGGTTTTGCGCCACCGAGAGGTTCGGCAGCAGATTGACCTCCTGGTAGACGGTGGCGATGCCGGCCTGAAGCGCCGCCTTGGCCGAGCGCGGCGCGACCTCTTCGCCGCTGATGCGGATGACGCCTGCGTCGCGCGGGAACACGCCGGTGATCGCCTTGATCAGCGTGGACTTGCCGGCGCCGTTCTCGCCGAGCAGTGCATGGATCTCGCCGGCACGCAGCGTGAGGTCGACTTCCTGCAACGCACGCACCGCACCAAAGCTCTTGCTGATCCCGCGCACCTCCAGCAGCGAAGGAGCAGGGCTGTTCTCCATGACAAATTCACTCCCACCGGCACCCGCTTGTGACGCGGACACCCAGCCTATTCGTTCGCACAGCGGTTTCGAAGAGGGACGCCGGACCACAGGGGAGCGATCCGGCGCGGCACCCGCCTCAGTAACCGAGGCCCTTCTTGCTGTCGTAGATCTTCTGCGGATCGTCGGCCGCAGTATAGAGCTTGGATTCGGTCTGGATCCACTTCGGCGGAACCGTGCCCTTGTCCTTGAAGGCCGCGATGGCATCGAGCGCCGGGCCCGCCATGTTCGGGGTCAGTTCCACGGTGGCGTTGGCTTCGCCGGCGGCCATGGCCTTGAAGATATCCGGGACCGCATCGATCGAGACGGTGAGGATCTCCTTGCCCGGCTTGAGGCCGGCTTCCTTCATAGCCTGGATCGCACCGACCATCATGTCGTCATTGTGGGCATAGACCGCGCAGATCGACTTGCCGCCGCCTTCGGCCTTGATGAAGCTCTCCATCACCTCCTTGCCCTTGGCGCGGGTGAAGTCGCCGGTCTGGCTGCGCACCACCTTCAGGTTCGAATGCTTGGCGATGGCGGTATCAAAACCCTTCTTGCGGTTGGCGGCGACGCTCGCGCCGACCGTGCCCTGCAATTCGACGATGTTGCAGGCCTTAGCCCCGACGGTCTTAGCCAGCCAGTCGCCGGCAACCTCGCCTTCATGCACGCTGTCGGAGGTCACGGCGGTAAGATAGAGCTCCTTGCCGGAGGGATCGATGTCGCGGTCAAGCAGCACCACCGGAATCTTGGCCTCCTTGGCTTCCTTCAGCACCGAATCCCAACCGGTCGAGACCACGGGCGCGAGGAAGATCGCGTCGACGTTCTGCGCGATGAAGGAGCGGATCGCTTTGATCTGGTTCTCCTGCTTCTGCTGGGCATCGGCGATCTTGAGATTGACTTGGCGCTTGGCGGCCTCCTGCTTGGAGACGGAAGTCTCGGCCGCGCGCCAGCCGGATTCCGATCCGATCTGCGAGAAGCCAATGGTGAGCTGGCCGGCGCTGGCCGGCAGCGCGAACAGCAACGCGGCCGTGGCACCGGCCGAACAAAGGGCTTTGAGGTTCATCAGGCGTGTCTCCCAAGTGTTATCCCGGGCGCCGATTGGTAATATGGCACCCGGATGCCGCCCTTGAGGACGGCGCGAGAGGACTATTTCATGGAAGATCGGTTCCGACTAGTCATATTATCTGACTATTGGTGGGAAAATGAGCCGCTGAGGCGGGTGGGTGGTCCTGACACGCCCAAAGCGATTTTGTTCCGGGGGTGCAACGGGAAGATGAAGGAAATGATGCGGCTTGGCCAGGCTTGATGGAAAGCCCATCGGGGTAGCAGCCACAGCGCCGCCGGTGCGCCCCCAATGGGGACGGCGACAGTTAGCTTGGCAAGCTCTCCTCCCCGTCATTGCGAGCGCAGCGAAGCAATCCAGAATCTGTCCGCGGAGGGACTCTGGATTGCTTCGCTGCGCTCGCAATGACGATGTGGATAAAGCTCTCCGTGTATCGAGCCAATCCACTCGCGGCGAGTCCTCTTCACCCGGTTCGCATCTTTCGATGCGATCCGGTCTTTCCCCGCACGCGCGGAGAGGCGAAGAGCTAGATCAACTTCCGCTGCGCCAAATTCTTCATCAGCGCGCCGATACCGAAGGTCCAGGGCTCGCACTCGTCGCTGCTACGCATGCGGTTGACGAGCTTGCCGAGCTGGGGCGCAGCGATCGTGACGATGTCGTCGCGCTTGTGGGTGAACCCCTGCCCCGGCGCATCGCGATCCTTGACGGGTGCGAACATGGTCCCGAGGAAGAGCACGAAGCCATCAGGATATTGATGCACGGGCCCGATGGTCTGCGCGACCAGATCGGTGGGATCGCGGCTGATCTTGCTGATCGAGGAATGGCCGTCGAGGACAAAACCATCCGCCCCCTTCACGTTGAGGCTGATGTCCAGCTTGCGGGCGTCGTCGAGCGAGAAGGTGTCGTCGAACAGGCGCAGCAGCGGGCCGATCGCGCAGGAGGCGTTGTTGTCCTTGGCCTTCGACAGCAGCAGCGCCGAACGTCCTTCGAAGTCGCGCAGATTGACGTCGTTGCCGAGCGCACCGCCGACGATCTTGCCGCGGCTCGACACGAACAGCACCAGTTCCGGCTCCGGGTTGTTCCAGGTCGATTTCGGATGCAGCCCCGCATCCATGCCGGTGCCGACCGAAGACAGGGTCGGCGCCTTGGTGAAGACCTCGGCATCGGGACCGATGCCGACCTCGAGATACTGGCTCCAGGCGTTCTGGTCGATCAGCACCTGCTTCAAGTGCATCGCCTGGTCCGAGCCCGGCTTGAGCTTGGAGAGATCGTCGCCGATCAGCCGCGTCACCTCTTTTCGGATCGCCTCGGCCGAGGCCGGATTGCCCTTGGCCCGCTCTTCGATCACGCGCTCCAGCATCGAGATGGCGAAAGTGACGCCGGCCGCCTTCAGCGTCTGGAGATCGACGGGCGCGAGCAGCCACGGCTTCTTCAGGTCGCGCTGATCGGGCGGCGTGTTGGCCACGATCGCGTCGAGATCGCCGATCCGCTCGCCCCTGGTCGCGGCAAGCGCCTTGGCCGGATTATTCTCTTCACAGAGTGCGCTGATGGTCGGGAATTTTGTGGTGACGTCGAACACGCCGTCGGCCCGCACGGCGACCACAGACGGACCGTTTGCGTGCGGCAGCCAGACGCGGCCGGCCAGCGTTCCCTGCGTTCCGTCCTCTGGGAGAAGGTCCTTAACAGTCAGTGTCGTCATGGCCGCGTCCTCGCTCTTTTTCGGATCGGCCGCATACGCAGCAGCCGGTCACATTGGCGAAGACCAATAAACGTCTGGCTCCGGAAGTCCAGAGCGGCAGCTTGTCTCGCGGCTATGCCCCTGCCCGCGCCTTCCGGGCCGCGATCTGCTGAAGCGCCCAGCGTGCGTTCTTACGCACATCGGGATCGGGATCGTCAGCGATCACGGCAAGGAACGCCTCGCCGTCGGGATGCGCGATCTCGCCGAGCGCGGCAGCCGCCTCTTTCCGCAAATTGGCCTGGTCGTGGTTGACGCAATTGCCGATCGGCCGCACTGCGCGCTCGATCTTCATGCGCCCGAGGCTGCGGATCACCTTCAGCCGCACCTGCCAGAACTCGTCGGCAAGCGAGCCGACGAGCTGGTCGGCCGCGAGCGAACCGTTGACGTTGAGGCCCAGCGTCTCCGCCGCCATCTCGCGGACCATCCAGTCGGTGTCCTTTAATGCGCGCGTGATCGTTTCCGCCGCAGTCTTCAGCTGCGAGAACGCCAGCGCGCTGACGGCGGCGCGGCGCACATGCGCGTCGGGATCGTTGATCAGCGCGGTCAACGCCGGAATCGATTCTTCCAGCTTGAGGAAGCCGATCACGCCGATTGCCTGCACGCGCACGGCGGCATCGGAATCCTGCAGCGCCTCCAGCGCCGGCTTCAGCGTTTCCTTGCAGCGCAGCTCCTTCAGCGCGCGCAGCGCGCCCATGCGAACAAAGGCGTGGGCGTGCTTGACCAGCGGCAGGATGATGTCGGCGCAGGCCGGATCCTTGAATTCCGCCATGCTGTCGGACGCGGCGGACGCCACGATCCTCTCGGGGTCGACCAGCAGTTTCACCAGCGCGCTTGCCGCCTCCGGCCCGTCGAACTCGCCGAGCGCCATTGCCACCTGCTGGCGCACGCCGGCATCGGGATCGACCACCATGTTGGCGAGATGGCCGACAGCTGCGGGATCGCCGGAATGCCCGAGCGCGATGATGGCGACGCGGCGCTCCCCCGGATCGGCAGCCTGGAGCCGCTCGTCGGCATCTTCGAGGTCGTCGTAGGATTCGAACGGGCTCGACATGACTACCTCAGGAGATAAGGAATATTGACGGTGACGGCACCGGTCGGGCAATCGGCCTCGCAGGGCATGCAGTACCAGCATTCGTCATAGGCCATGTAGGCCTTGCCGGTCATGTCGCTGATGCGCAGCACATCGAGCGGACAGACGTCGACGCAGACGGTACAGCCCTTGTCGGCGATGCATTTGGCGTCGTCGATGACCACCGGAACCGATGTCTGATAGGAAGCGAGAGGCATCGTATTTCTCCTGTTGCTTGCGCTTGGCGGTGGATCAGGCGGTGGCGCGGATGCGCTGCTTGTCGTAGAGGTCCTTCTCGTCGTCCGCGATCGGTACGACATAGGGCTCCACCGCGCGCTTCTCGCTGGTCATCTTGCCGTCCTGCTTCGACAGCAGGGTGTGGCAGAACCAGTTCTCGTTGTCCTTCTCGGGAAAATCCGTGCGCCAGTGATAGAGGCCCCAGCGGCTTTCCTCGCGGTACAGCGAGGCATGCACGGCCATGTCGGCGCAATCCATGATCGACTGCACTTCGAGCGCACGGAGCAGTTCGTGCGCGTTGCGCGCGATCATGCGCACCTGCATGTCCTCGCGCGCCTCGGCAAGACGGCGCATGCCGAGCTCGTATTTGCGCGTGACCTTCGGCGGCTGGAGATAGTCGTTCACAAGGCGCCGCGTCTTGTATTCGATCTGGTTCGGCGGAATGCCGTCCTCGCGCCTGGTTGGCGCCAGCACGCGGTCGCGCTCCCTGGCGATGTCGGCGGTGTCGAACTCAGCGAAATCGTGATTTTCGGCGAACTCCATCGCGTCGATGCCGGCAACCGAGCCGTTGGTGAAGGCACCCAGCATGTAATTGTGCGGCACGCTCGCCATGTCGCCGGCTGCATAGAGGCCGGGCACGGTGGTGCGCGCATTGTCGTCGACGAACACGCCGGAAGCGCTGTGGCCGGAGCAGAAGCCGATCTCCGAGATATGCATCTCGATCGACTCGCTGCGATAGTCGACCCCGCGCCCCTGCTGGAACAGACCGCGCGTCGGCCGCTCCACCTTGTGCAGCGTAGATTCGATCTCGGAAATGGTGTCGGGATGAAGATGCTTGAGCTGAAGGAACACCGGGCCCTTGCCGGACAAGAGCTCATTGTAGAACTCCAGCATCATCTGTCCCGACCAATAGTCGCATTCGATGAAGCGCGAGCCCTCGTTGTTGGCGGTGAAGGCGCCGAAGGGGCCGGCGACATAGGCGCAAGCCGGGCCGTTATAGTCCTTGATCAGCGGGTTGATCTGGTAGCACTCGAGATTCGCGAGCGCTGCGCCGGCGTGATAGGCCATGGCATAGCCATCGCCGGAATTGGCGGCGTTCTCGTAGGTGCCGAACATGTAGCCGGAGGTCGGCAGGCCCAACCGGCCCGCAGCGCCCATGCACAGGATCACCGCCTTGGCCTTGATCACCAGGATCTCGGCGGTGCGGGTGTTGACGCTGATCGCGCCGGCAATGCGGCCGTCCGCGGATTTTAAGAGCCGCGTCGCCATGTAGCGATTCGAGATCAGGATGCGGGCGCGGCGGAGCTGGCGGTACAGCGCCTTTTTTACGGTCTCGCCATTCGGCATCGGCAGCACATAAGTGCCGATGTGGTGCACCTTCTTGACGGCATAGTCGCCGTTCTCGTTCTTCAGGAAGCGGATGCCGAAGCTGTCGAGCTCTTCGATGATGCCAAAGCAGTTCTGCGCATATTTATAGACCGCCTTCTGGTCGACGATGCCGTCGTTAGCGATGGTGATTTCCTTGGTGTACTGCTCCGGCGTCGCATAGCCGGGGATGACGGCGTTGTTCAAGCCATCCATGCCCATCGAGATCGCGCCGGAGCGCTTGACGTTGGCCTTTTCGAGCAGGACGACATTGGCCTTCGGGTTCTTCAGCTTCGCTTTGAGTGCCGCCATCGGGCCGGCCGTGCCGCCGCCGATGACCAGCACGTCGCAGGAAACCTCCGAAAGTCCGTCGACGATCTGATCTAGTGCCATCGCTTGCTCCTGGTTCGCCGGCAGGTCCGGCGCCTTTGCATCAGATTTGTTCAGAGGGCTTTTCGGCGATAGCAATTAGTTGTCGCCGGGATGCGATTTGTTCTCATCGCTCGACGAAAGCCTTCTCAATGACGAAATGGCCGGGCTGACTGTGGTTGCCCTCCGCAAAGCCGCGCGCGGAGAACATAGCGTGCAGCTCCTCCAGCATTCCGGGGCTGCCGCACAGCATGATGCGATCCGTCGCGATATCGAGACCGGACTGCGCGATATCATCGAACATCTGGTTGGAGGCGATCAGGTCGGTGATACGGCCGCGGTTCCTGAACGGCTCGCGGGTGACGGTGGGGTAATAGACCAGTTTGTCGCGGATCAGCGGCCCGAAGAATTCATGATTGCGCAGGCCGTCGACGAGGTGCTCGCCATAGGCGAGCTCGGAGACCTGGCGGCAGCCATGGGCGAGCACGATGGTCTCGTAGTTCTCGTAGACGTCGGGGTCCTTGATCAGGCTGGCGAATGGCGCGAGCCCTGTGCCGGTCGAGAGCAGCAAGAGGCGCTTGCCGGGAATGAGATTGCCGGTGATCAGCGTGCCCGTCGCCTTGCGGCCGACCAGGATAATGTCGCCTTCGCTGATCTTCTGGAGGCGCGAGGTCAGCGGGCCGTCCTCAACCTTGATCGAGAAGAACTCGAGCTCGTCCTCATGGTTGGCGCTGGCCATGCTGTAGGCCCGCATCAACGGCTTGCCCTCGACCTCCAGCCCGATCATCGCGAACTGGCCGTTCTGGAAGCGGAAGCCGGGATCGCGCGTCGCGGTGAAGCTGAACAGCGAGTCGGTCCAGTGCCTGACCGACAGAACCGTTTCCTTCTGAAATGCGCTCATCCGTCGTCTCTCCTTACCTGCGATGGGCGCAAGGTTTCGAAGACGGAGGACTCGGGCAACTCCGAACTGAAACTGCCGGTCGATTAGTTTCACATTTTGCGGGCGATGATGGAAGAGGAGGCAGCCGCGCTCCGCCTTTGCACGCGCGCTCTGGCAATTAGTTGCTATTCGCGCTCGCCCGCGGCGGCGTAGAGAAAAGCCGGAGGTTCGTCATGACCATGACCGCATTGGTGGCGCCGACCGTGGCCGACTACGAGGCGAGCGCCGATCTTGCCACGCTCCGCGTCCGCACCACGCAGGATGATCAACTGAGCCTGCCTGCCGAGCAGCTTCGCCTCTCCTGCAAATGCGCCCACTGCACCCGCGCCCGCTTCGACGGCCGTTTCCCCGAGCGCTTTCCGGGCATCGCCATCACCGAGATCGGCGATCTCGGCTACGGGCTGAACATCTCGTTTTCGGACGGGCATAACCGGGGGATTTATCCGAAGGCGTATTTGCTGAGTTTGGCGGGGCGCTAGTCCCATACTCATACTCGGTGTCGTCCTGGCGAAGGCCAGGACCCATTACCCCAAGAGCCCGTTGCCACAACCGGGTGTGGTCACGGGGCGCGCAACAACACGCGCCTGTGGTAATGGGTCCTGGATCAGCACTCGCTCCGCTCGCTTGTCCAGGACGACGGCTTTATGCATATCGCCGGTCCTCAGTCACAAACTACATTAACGGTTCGCCCATCCGACCCTCCGCCCATCTGGCACGGACATTGCTCAGCTTTAGAACGATTTGAACGTTCCGGAGGCAGAAGATGTTGCAGGCGGCCAATGTGGTTCGCGGGACGGTTCCCGCAACGGTCCGGCCTGCCGGCGGCTCATCGCTGTTGCTCACCGAGAACCAGCAATGGATCGGCGGGCCGCCGCCGCTGATGGACAAGCTCAGCCAGCGCGAGCGGGAGCTGGTGCTGAAGCAGGGCCGCCGCAAAGTGCTCAATCGCGGCCAGACGCTGTTCAGCCAGGGCGGCAAGCATGACGGCATCTGGCTGATCGAGAGCGGCCGCATCCGCGTGTTCTACACCTCCCCATTGGGGCGCGAGATCACGCTGGCCTACTGGCATGTCGGCAATTTCGTCGGCGGGCCCGAAGTGTTCGAAGGCACGGTGCATCAATGGTCCGGCGTTGCATCCAGCAATTGCAGCGTCGTGCACCTGCCCGGAAAAGAACTGCGCACGCTCGCCATGGAGATCCCGAACCTGGCGATCGGCCTGATCGAGGGCCTGACCTTCAAGGGCAAGTGTTATTCGGCCCTCGCCCAGATGCTAGGCACGCGCTCGATCACGCAGCGGCTGGCGCATCTGCTGCTGCACCTGGTCGAACTCTACGGCGTCGAGGATGCCGACGGCCGGGTGATCGCGGCGGCCTTCACCCACGCCGACATCGCCCACATGGTCGGCGCCACCAGGCAATGGGTCACGATCAGCCTGAAGCGGATGCAGGAGAAGGGAATCGTGCTGACCAAGCGCTCCCAGATCGTGGTCTGCCGGCCGGACGTGCTGGAGGAGATGCGTGGACAAGGCTCTGACTAGAAGGCCTGCAACCGGGGTCGGTGCCCAGGCAAGCGGCTTTATAATGCAGGACTGCCCAAGGAGTATGCAATCAGCTTTTCCCGGCAACTAATCGACTGCAACGCCCATTCCGGATTTGCCCTGTCCGCGCCCTCACCCAATCATGGCAACCACAGCACATCCAACCGAATGAGGATGAGAATGGTTCGCCATCTTCCCACGCTCTCGATCGCGACGTCGGTGACGTCGCTGGCGCTACTCCTCGCGCAGCCGGCCTGGGCGGAAACGGTGACGCTCGGCATTGGAACGCAGGACACCACGACCAACACGGTGACCGCCGGCGTCGTCATCCGCCAGCTGCATCTCCTCGAAAAATACCTGCCGAAGGACGGCAAATACGCCAACATCAAGTTCGAGCTGGAGTGGCAGAATTTCACCTCCGGCCCGCCCGTCACCAACGCGATGATGGCGAACAAGCTGCAGATCGGCATGATGGGCGACTATCCGCTGATCGTGAACGGCTTCACTTTCGACAGCAACCCCGAGAGCAAGAGCCGCCTGATCGGCATTGCCGCCTACAGCCTGTCGGGTTCCGGCAACGGCATCGTCGTTCACAAGGAGTCGCCCTACTACGATCTCGCCGATCTCAAAGGCAAGCTCGTCAGCGTGCCCTTCGGATCCGCCGCGCACGGCATGGTGCTGAAGGCGATGCAGGACCGCGGCTACGCATCCGACTTCTTCCAGCTCGTCAGCCAGAGCCCCGAAGTCGGCTCGACCAATCTCCAGGAAAAGAAGATCGACGCGCATGCCGACTTCGTTCCCTTCGCCGAGTTGCTGCCGTTCCGCGGCTTTGCACGAAAGATCTTCGATGGCGTCGAGACCAATCTGCCGACCTTCCACGGCATCGTGGTCCGCACCGATTTCGCGGAAAAATACCCGGAAGTCGTCGTCGCCTATCTGAAGGCAGTCGCCGCCGCCAATCAGTGGCTCCGCGACGATCCAAAACTCGCTGCTGAAAAGATCCAGGAGTGGACCGGCATCAGCAAGGAGGTCGTCTACATCTTTCTCGGTCCCAGCGGCAACATGACAACCGATCCTTCGATCAGGCCGGCGCTGATCGATGCTGCGACCGCCGACGTCAAGGTGCTGCAAAACCTCGGCCGCATGAAGGAGTTCGATCCCAAAAAATGGGTCGACGACAGCTACATCCGCAAGGCCTATGCCGAGATGAAGCTCGACTATGACGCCCAGCTCGGCAGCACCAGGAACTACGAAATCTCGGGCGAGGACAGCTTCTGCAAGAAGCCGATCTCCGATCCGCGCAAGTCTGGTGAAGTCTGGGTCGACGAGGCCGGCATCCTGGCCTTCTCGTCTGCCAGCTGCACGTTAGGGGCCTATGCCGACTTCAAGGCCAAGGGCAAGAAGATCAACATCGCCTACGTCTTCGATACCACCCGCGGCATCAAGCTGTTCGCCGACCAGGCCTTCTTCGCGGTCGGCAATGGCGATGTCGCACCCTTCCTGCTGAAAAAGGATGCCGAAGCCTATGCGGCCAAGATCAGCGGCAAGGTGCTCGGGTTCGACGACGCGGTGAAGGCGGCAGTCAGCGGAGGCAAGACGTGAGCAGTCCCGCCATCCTCAGACAGTCCGAGGACAGCATGCCGGCAACAACTGCAATCGACGAGGCGGGCCCCGCGCCCGCCGCAGCGGCCACGGCGGCGCCCTCCTTCGGCACGCTCGCGCTGCGCTGGTATCGGCTCAACCGGGCGGGACTGCGCGCGATCGCGATCGGCATCATCTCGCTGCTCGCCTTCCTGCTGGTTTGGCACCTGCTCACGACCTATCGCGTCGTGTTCTTCGTGCGCTTCACCAACGTGCCCTCGCCGCTCGCGGTCTATGCGAGTTTCACCAAGGCGATCCACGATCCGAAATTCCTGATGCACATCGTGCTGAGCTGCCGGCGCATCTTCATCGGCTTTTCGCTCGCGGCCATCGTCGGCGTACCGCTCGGCCTGATCATGGGCCGCTTCAAGCTGGTCCATGAGTTCGTCTTCCCGGTGGCAGAGGTGCTGCGGCCGATCCCGGCGATCGCATGGGTCCCGATGGCGATCATGCTGTGGCCGACCAACGAGCAGAGCATCGTCTACATCACCTTCCTCGGCTCATTCTTCCCGATCCTGGTCAACACGCTGCACGGCATGTCGCTGGTCGATCCCGTGCTGGTGCGCGCAGCGCAATGTCTCGGCGCGCGCGAACGCGCGATCTTTCGTGAGGTGTATTTCCCGGCTTCGTTGCCGCACATTTTCACCGGCCTCACCGTCGGCATGGGCGTGGCATGGGTGTCGCTGATCGCGGCCGAGATGATCTCGGGCCAGTACGGCATCGGCTATTTCACCTGGGAGGCCTATTCGCTGGTCCAGTATGCCGACATCGCGCTCGGCATGATCGCGATCGGCGTGCTCGGCCTCGGATCGAGCATGCTCATCAGGTGCGCGGGGCAGTTGGTGATGCCGTGGAGGCTGAAATGAGCGAGATCCTGATCAAAGCACCGCAGGGCCATATCGAGGTCAAGAATTTCTCGCTCAGCTACGACAGTATCGAGGGACCGGTTGAGGCGGTCACCGACACGCAGATTCATGTCAACCCGGGTGAGTTCGTCTCGATCGTCGGCCCCTCAGGCTGCGGAAAGTCAACGCTGCTCAATGCCGTCGCCGGTTTCCTCAAGCCGACCACGGGCGTCGTCACCGTCGACGGCGAAAGGGTCAACGGCCCCAGCGCCGAGCGCGGCATGGTGTTCCAGCAATATTCGCTGTTTCCCTGGAAGACGGTGCGGGAGAATGTCGAGTTCGGCCTGAAGATGCGCGGCATGGCGCGTTCGCAGCGCGAGCGCGCGGCCCGCACCCTGCTTGGGCTTGCCGGCTTGGACGCCTTCGAGAAGCACTATCCGGAAAAGCTCTCCGGTGGCATGAAGCAGCGCGTCGGCATCGTCCGCGCACTCGCGACGGGGCCGAAGGTGCTGCTGTTAGATGAGCCCTTCGGCGCGCTCGACGCACAGACCCGCGTCATCATGCAGCAGATCCTCACCAACATGTGGCAGCGCCTGAAGATCTCGGTGCTGTTCGTCACCCACGACATCGACGAGGCGATCTTCCTGTCCGACCGCATCTACTGCATGACCGCGCGTCCCGGCTCGATCAAGGCCGAAATTCCCATCCCGCTGGAGCGCCCGCGACAGCAGTCGATGATGATGTCCTCTGAGTTCCTGGCGCTGCGCCGCGGATTGATGTCGCTGATCCGTGAGGAAAGCATCAAGGCGATGGGCGGCGAGATCACCGATCTCGGCATGCAGGGGCTGAACATCGAGCTGCACGGGCACTCGCTGGCGGATGTGATTTAGCTCTTCTTCTTCAACGCTTGCGCGGTGCCTTCCCTTCTCCCTTTGTGGGAGAAGGTGGCGCGAAGCGCCGAGGGGTTCTGTCCTCGAGTTCGAGCTTCGAGAGAAGTGTGCGCGGACAGAGACCCCTCATCCGACGCGCTCAGGAGCGCAATTGCGCTCCAAAGCGCGCCACCTTCTCCCACAAGGGGAGAAGGAAGACGAGTTCGCGGCAGCAGTTCGCCCCTTCACTTGAACCAGTGCACCAGCGCGATGCTGATGCCGAGCAGCAGCATCAGCGACAGTGTCACTGCGGCTGTGACGCGGCCGCCGACATTGGCGAGCACGCGGACGTCGACGCCGAGGCCTAGCGCCGCCATCGACACCACCGTGAGAAAGCTCGTGATCTTCGTCACCGGGCCCACCACGGTGCCAGGCACGATTTCCAGCGAGCGCAACGTCGCAAGCGCGAGGAAGCCGAGGATGAACCACGGGACTAAGCGGAAGAAACCGACATTGGTCTTCTTGGCGCCGGTCTGCCAACGCGAGACGACCAGCGAGAGGCCGACGACGACCGGCCCCAGCATCAACACGCGCATCAGCTTGACCAGCGTGCCGATCTGCGTCGAGACGAGGCCCGCCGGCACCGTCGCCGCCAGCACCTGCGGCACGGCGTAGACGGTGAGGCCCGCGAGGATGCCGTATTGCGTGGCGGACAGTTGCAGCAGCGGAATCAGCAGCGGCAGGCCCAGCACCATCATCACGCCGAGGATCGCGGTGAAGGAGATCGAGGATGCGATCTCGTCGTTGTTGGCGCCGATGATCGGCGCCACGGCTGCAATCGCCGAATTGCCGCAGATCGAGTTGCCGCAGGCGATCAGGATCGACAGCCGCGTCGAGAGGCCGAGCATTCGACTGAGGCCAAAGGACACGCTGAGCGCGACCACGACCACAGCAGCGATCGATGCCAGCAGCGCAACACCCGAGGCGGCAATTGCGGCGAAGCTGATGGAGGCCCCCAGCAGCATCACTGCGACTTCGAGCAGCTGCTTGGCGCTGAAGGCGATGCCGGCCTGCCAGCGCGGCGCGGGCTTCCAGAAGCTGCGCAGCGCCATGCCGAGCAGGATCGCCATCACCAGCGCCTCGACATAGGGGTGCTCGAACACGCCCAGCTCCGCCCGCTCCAAGAGGGCCGAAACGCCGGCCACAACGATGCAGAGGAGAATGCCGGGAATCAGCGCAACAATGCGGCTTGCGGCGGTGGTCGGCTTGGCCTCGGCCGAACTGGATGCTTGATTCTGCGACACAAATCTCTCCCGGAGGAGAAGGATTTATACGCAGCGCCGTCCGATTGGGAAATATGTTTTCGACATATCAGGACCGAGGGGAAGTTCTATCCTCAGCCGGGATGGTTCGCCTCAGAAACTAGGCTGGCCTCAGAAGATCAGGCTTCTGGCGAGCGAGGCCACGCGGCTGAAGCCGTCATAGACGCCCGGCTCAAAGAAAGCCGCACGCGCCAGCACGATTCCCGCCACCAGCGACCAGAACAGGCCAGTGCCGGCCCGCAGCAGCAGCTTTGACGTGCGCGACTGCGGCTGGGTGTCCGTCGCGGACACCAGGCGCTCGCCGAAGGGCTCAAATCCAGTGCGTTCCATAGCAAGGCCAATCCATCAATCTGTCCCGGAAATGTCGTCGTTTCGGCCCCAAACAGCAATGGAAGCGATTGGCGTTTTTGCCCCACGGAGAGAAAACTCCTTCCGCCTGAGATGCCCGCGGCAATAGTTTTCTTCTTTTGAGCGATTTGGCGACCCAGGAGCCGGCTACAACGCCAGATAACGCCGCCGGATCGCCCGTGAGATCGCTAGAGGGTTGCCATGCCCAAGCCGCGTGTTCGAATCTACTCCGACTACAAGAGCTCCTACGCGTTCGTCGCCAACAAGCGCCACATAACGTCTACGCCGCCAGCCCGCCTCCGACCGGCGCGCATTCCAGGCCCAGGCTCTCCGCCACCGCCTTGTTGGTGATGCGGCCGCGATGGACGTTGAGCCCGTTGCGCAAGTGAACATTTTCCAGCACGGCTGCAAAGCCCTTGTTGGCCAGCATCAATCCGAACGGCAGCGTCGCGTTGTTCAGCGCCTGGCTCGACGTCACCGGCACCGCGCCCGGCATGTTGGCGACGCAATAATGCACGACGCCGTCGATCTCATAGGTCGGATCAGTATGTGTGGTCGGGCGCGAGGTCTCGAAGCAGCCGCCCTGGTCGATCGCGACGTCGACCAGCACGGCGCCGGGCTGCATCGATTTCAGCATCTCGCGCGTGACGAGCTTTGGTGCGCTGGCGCCCGGCACCAGCACTGCGCCGATGGCGACATCGGCGGCGAACACCTCCTCCTCCACCGACTCGATGGTCGAGAAGCGGGTGCGCACGCGTCCCGTGAAGAGATCATCGAGCTCGCGCAGCCGGGGAATTGAGCGGTCAATTACCGTGACCTCCGCGCCCAGCCCCGCGGCCATGCGCGCCGCCTGCGTTCCCACCACGCCGCCGCCAAGCACCACCACGCGCGCCGGCTGCACGCCGGGCACGCCGCCGAGCAGCAAGCCGCGACCGCCGGCGGAACGCTTGAGCGCGGCGCCGGCGGCCTCGATGGCGAGGCGGCCGGCGACTTCGCTCATCGGCGCCAGCAGGGGGAGGTGACCGGCCGCGTCGGTGACGGTTTCATAGGCGATCGCGGTGCAGCCGGACGCGAGCAGGCCCTTGGCCTGTTCGGGATCGGGCGCGAGGTGAAGATAAGTGAACAGGATCTGGTTTTCGCGAAGCTGAAGCCATTCGCTTTTCTGCGGCTCTTTCACTTTCACGATCATGTCGGACTTGGCGAAGACGTCGCCGGCGCTGTCGGCGATGGTGGCCCCTGCCCGCCGATAGACATCATCCGAGGCGCCGATGCCGCTGCCGGCGCCGGTCTCGACCGTCACCTGGTGCCCGGCCGCGACATATTCGCGAACCGCCCCGGGCGTGAGCCCGACGCGATATTCCTGCACCTTGATTTCCCTCGGCACACCGACACGCATCTTGAGCTCCTTCCAACGTCTCTGATTCTCCTCGTGATCGTAGCGACGTGGCCGGTTTGGTTTCGTGCAAATATCCGCTAGGTTTGGCATCCCCACGCCGGTTTCGGGCGTGGCAGAGCCCTTTCATGCTGGAAACCAAACCTTGGCCCTCGACCGGAAAGATCTCGCCATCCTCGCGGAACTCACGGCCAATGCGCGGGCGAGCCACACCGAGCTTGCCAGCAAGGTCGGGATGTCGAGCACGGCGCTGGCGCGGCGGCAGAAGGCGCTGGAGGACGACGGTTATATCCAGGCCTACCAGGCCGCGCTCGATCTGGCGCAGTTCGGCCTTACTACAACGGTGCTGGTGCGCATCGCGCTGGAGAGCCAGAGCGACGAGGCACTGAAGGCATTCGAGGCGGAGGTGGTAAAGTGCCCGTCCGTGGTGCGCTGCTTCCTGATGTCGGGCACCGACGATTACATCCTGATCGTGCTTGCCCGCGACATCCAGGATTTCGAGCGCATCCATCGCACCGAACTGTCGCGCCTGCCGCGCGTGGCGCGGGTGCAATCGAGCTTCGCGCTGCGCGAGGTCGTCAACCGCGCCGTGCCGACCGTGGTGTTCGGCGAGACGAAGCGTTGACCCGCTTCTCCGCGAGATAATCCGACTCTGGAACCAAGCCGCGGGTCGTCCGTTGGGCGCTATTGGTCAGCGGAGACGACGAGCCCTCGCGTCAGCATGCCTGACTCCGGCTCGGCCTCCATCGCAGGGAACACGAGCCCCTCGCAGGGAAAACGACATGGCCGAAGCCGCACATCAGATCGCCGAACGCATTCCGATCAATCTTGTCGTCAATGGCGTCGGGCGCACGCTCAACCTCGTACCCTGGACCACGCTCCTGGATGCGTTGCGCGATCATCTCGCGCTAACCGGCACCAAGAAGGGCTGCGATCATGGTCAGTGCGGCGCCTGCACTGTGCTGGTGGACGGCCGGCGCGTCAATTCCTGCCTGACGCTCGCGGTCATGATGGACGGCGCCGAAATCACCACCGTCGAAGGCCTCGCCAGCGACGGCACGCTGCATCCGCTGCAGCAAGCCTTCATCGACCACGATGCCTTCCAGTGCGGTTATTGCACATCGGGCCAGATTTGTTCGGCGGCCGGCTTGCTCGCCGAGGGCCATGCCCGAGACGCCGACGAGATCCGGGAGCTGATGAGCGGAAATCTCTGCCGCTGCGGCGCCTATCCGAACATCGTCGCCGCCATCCAGCAGGCAATGGGCCGGCCATGAACAATTTTCAGTACTCCCGCGCCACTGACGTCACCGATGCCATCCGCCTGCTGGCCGCCAATCCCGGCGCCAGGCTCATCGCCGGCGGCACCAACCTGATCGACCTGATGAAGGAGAATGTCGAGCGTCCGTCCCGGCTCATCGACATTTCCCGCCTGCCGCTACGTAACGTGGAGGAGACGGCCGACGGCGGCCTGCGCATCGGTGCCCTGGTGCCAAACTCCGACCTCGCCTACCATCCGCTGATCGAGCAGCGCTATCCCCTACTCGCCAGCGCGATCCTGGCCGGCGCCTCGGCGCAATTGCGCAACATGGCCTCCGTCGGCGGCAATCTGATGCAGCGAACGCGCTGTGCCTATTTCTATGACACGGCGACGCCCTGCAACAAACGGAATCCCGGCAGCGGCTGTTCGGCACTCGACGGCCTCAATCGCAACCATGCGATCCTCGGGACCAACGCCTCCTGCATCGCGACCAACCCGTCCGACATGAGTGTAGCCCTGGCCGCGCTTGATGCCCTGGTGCACATCGCCGGGCCCGCCGGCGAGCGCACCATCGCGCTGACCGATTTCCATCGGCTCCCCGGCGATACGCCGCATGTCGACACCAATCTTGGCGCCGGCGAGATCATTACGGCCATCGAACTGCCGTCGCGCGGCTTTGCTCAGAACTACAGCTATCTGAAGATCCGTGACCGGCTGTCTTATGCTTTTGCTCTGGTCTCGGTTGCATCCGCGCTCGATCTGGACGGCAACGCGATCCGTCAGGCGCGCGTGGCGCTCGGCGGCGTGGCTCACAAGCCCTGGCGCAGCCTCGAAGCCGAAGCGGCGTTGCGCGGCAAGGCGGCAACGCCGGATCATTTCTCGCACGCTGCGGATCTGCTGCTTCAGGGCGCGACCGCCCGGGCGCATAACGGCTTCAAGATCGAGCTCGCGCGCCGCGCCATCGTGCGGACGCTGACGCAGGCCGCGGACGCCACGCCGCAATCCCAGGCTCACAAGAAGATCGCATGAGGGATCGATGAACGCCTATGTCGGAACGCCAACGTCCCGCGTCGACGGCCGGGCCAAGGTCACCGGCGCCGCCAAATATGCCGGCGAATTCGCGGCTGACGGGCTCGTCCACGGCTTCATCGTCGAAGCCACCATTCCACGCGGGCGCATTGCCAGCCTCGACACCAACGCAGCGCTGAACGTGACCGGTGTGCTCGACGTGCTGACGCATGCGAACCGTCCGCCGCTCGCGGGCAATGATCAGGCCTGGAAGGACGAGGTAGCGCCCGAGAAAGGCTCGCCGTTCCGTCCGCTGTATGACGACACGATCAAGTTCAACGGCCAGCCGATCGCACTGGTCGTCGCGGAGGATTGGGAAACTGCGAAATTCGCGGCCACGCTCGTACGTGTCGAGTATGAGC
This sequence comes from Bradyrhizobium sp. 142, assembly GCF_023074015.1. NCBI lineage: Bacteria > Pseudomonadati > Pseudomonadota > Alphaproteobacteria > Hyphomicrobiales > Nitrobacteraceae > Bradyrhizobium > Bradyrhizobium sp. 142. Next base: position 9,917 of record NZ_JADPKQ010000341.1, on the reverse strand, counting down.
CGCACGGCTTTGCAACCGATCTCGAAGGCGAGCGCGGCAACGCCGCCGAGATGGACAAACCGCTCAAGCCGCGAGGCGACGGCGCAGCGGCCCTTGCTCGAGCGGCCGTGCGCCACGAGGCCGACTACGTCATCCCGACCGAGCATCACAACCCGATGGAGCTGTTCGCGACCACAGCGGTCTGCGACGGTGGTGGCAAGCTCACGGTGTACGACAAGACGCAGGGCGTCCAGAACGTCCACAAATTTCTCTGCGCCGTGTTCGACAAGAAGCCGGATGATATCCGCGTGGTCTCGCCCTATGTCGGCGGCGCGTTCGGCTCCGGCCTGCGGCCGCAACACCAGGTGGTGCTGGCAACACTCGCCGCGCTCGCGCTAAAGCGGTCCGTTCGCGTCGTGCTGACGCGGCAGCAGATGTACGGGATCGGCTACCGTCCGATGACGATCGAGCGCGTCGGGCTCGGCGCAAAATCCGGCGGTACGCTCGACGCGGTCACGCACGAGGCCATCGCCGTCACCTCGCGCTACGAGGATTTTGCCCGCAACGACACCGGCTGGGCCGAACAGCTTTATAGGAGCCCCAACAGCAGTTTCTCCCACAAGCTGGTCCACCTCGATGTTGCCACGCCCTGCGACATGCGCGCACCAGGCGCCGCTTCCGGCGTCTGCGCGCTCGAATGCGCCATGGACGAACTCGCCGTCGCGCTCAAGCTCGACCCGATCGAACTGCGGCTGAATTGCTATTCGGATCGCGACCAGAGCGAAAACCTGCCCTACACCAGCAAGCAGCTGCGCGAATGCTACGCCCGCGGCGCGGAGGCCTTCGGCTGGAGCCGGCGCAATCCCGCGCCGCGTTCGATGCACGACGACCATGAGCTGGTCGGCTGGGGCATGGCGACAGGCGTGTGGGAAGCCCTCCAGATGCCGGTCGCAGTCCGTATCGCGCTGACGTCGAACGGCCATGCCGAGGTGTCTTGTGCCGCATCGGATATCGGCACCGGCACCTACACCGTCGTGGCGCAGGTTGCCGCCGATGCGCTCGGCCTGCCAATCGAGAACATCAGCGTCAGGCTTGCCGACTCTACCCTGCCGCAGGCGCCGGTCGAAGGCGGCTCCTGGATGGCCGCCTCGAGCGCACATGCGGTGCTCGCAGCGGCCGAGGAGGTGCGCAAGGAGCTGCTGAGCCTGGCCGGGAAAATGCCTGGCTCGCCGCTCGCCAACGCCGAGTTGGCCGATACGGTCCTGATCGACGGCAGCATTGCCAGGTCCAACGACAACAGCCGCGCGGTCTCGATCGCCGACGCGATGCGTCATGGCAATATCGAAACGATCGCGAAAGAGAAACTCAACCAGTTCGACGAAGACAAGAAGCACGCGCGCAATACCCATTCGGCAGTGTTCGCCGAGGTGAAGATCGATGAGCAGCTCGGCGTCATTCGCGTCACGCGGATCGTGAGCGCCGTCGCGGCCGGGCGGATCCTCAACACCATGACCGGCCGCAGCCAGATCATGGGCGGTGTTGTCTGGGGGATCGGGATGGCCTTGCACGAGGAAACGGTGATGGACCACCGCTTCGGCCGGATCATGAACGCGAACATCGCGGAGTACCACATCCCCGTGAATGCCGATGTTCACGACATCGACGTGATCTTCGTCGACGAGCCGGACGCGCACATCAACACACTTGGCGTCAAGGGGCTTGGCGAGATCGGCATCGTCGGCGTCCCTGCGGCCATTGCAAACGCCGTCTACCACGCCACCGGCAAGCGCATCCGCCGGTTCCCGATCACACTGGACAAGCTGCTTGGCTGAGCGCCGGTCATCCGGGCCGCATCCGACAGGCTCGATCCGCCGTCATCTGATTGTCATCGAATGTGCCGAGAGCTGTTTCCTTCGCACATTCGGGACATGACATGGACTATTTCAAGCGCTTCAACTTCCTGTTCGCCGCACCTGTGTTCGACGCCGACGATCTCGAAGGCGTCCGCTTCAACCAGATCATCGAGGAGATTCAGCGCTCCGGCTTCGAGGTGGTCCGGGCTCGCAAGCTGGAGGATGCCGAGATGGCCGTGCAGACCGATGCCGCGATCGGCTGCATGGTGATCGACTGGGGCAAGAAGGGCCTGGAGGGCAAGACCTCGTCGCTGATCAACCTGATGCGCCGCCGCGGACTCGACTTCCCAATCATCCTGCTGATCCGGCGCAAGCGTTTCGAGGATTTGCCGGTCGAGGTGCTCGATTTCATCGACGGCTATGTCTTCCTGTCCGAGGAAACGCCGACCTTCATCGCCAAAAACCTGATCAGCCGACTGAAGCAATATGCCGAGACGCTGAAGACGCCGTTCTTCGGCGCGCTGGTCGACTACGCCGAGGAAGGCAACCAGCTCTGGACCTGTCCGGGCCACAATGGCGGCGTATTCTACAATCGCAGCCCGATCGGGCGCGTCTTCGTCGAGCATCTCGGCGAGTCCGTGTTCCGCGACGACCTCGACAATTCCGTGCTCGACCTTGGCGACCTCCTCACCCATGAGGGCCCGGCGCTGAAGGCGCAAAAGGAAGCCGCCGCGATCTTCGGCGCGGAGAAGACCTATTTCGTGCTCAACGGCACCTCCACCTCGAACAAGATCGCGCTCGGCGCGCTCGTCACCGACGGCGACCTCGTGCTGTTCGACCGCAACAACCACAAGGCCGCCCATCACGGCGCGCTGATGATCAATGGCGGCGTCCCGGTCGACGTGCCGACTATCCGCAACGCCTGGGGCCTGATTGGCCCGATGCGCTGGGACGCGCTCGAGGAGAAAGCCTTACGCGAAGCGATCCGCAATCATCCGCTGGTCGAGGATCGCGACGCCTGGCGCAAGGAGCGTCCGTTCCGCGTCGCCGTCGTCGAGCAATGCACCTATGACGGCACGATCCACAGCGCCGAAATGATCTTGAAGCGCATCGGCCATCTCTGCGACTACATCCTGTTCGACGAGGCCTGGGCCGGCTTCATGAAATTCCACCCGCTCTATGCAGGCCGCTTCGCCATGGGGCTGGCGAACCTTCCCCCCGAAGCGCCCGGCATCATCGCGACGCAATCGACGCACAAGCAGCTCGCGAGCTTTTCGCAGGCCTCGCAGATCCACATTAAGGACCGCCATATCCGCGGCCAGAAACGGCGCGTCGAGCACCGCCGCTTCAACGAGAGTTTCATGCAGCACGCTTCGACCTCGCCGTTCTATCCGCTGTTCGCCTCGCTCGACGTCGGTGCGCAGATGATGAAGGGCCGCTCCGGCGAGGTTTTGTGGGACGATACGATCCGGCTCGGCATCGAGCTGCGCAAGAAGATCCGCGCCATGCGCCGGGAGTTCGAGGAGAAGGAGCAGAATCCCGACCGTCGCTGGTTCTTCGAACCCTTCGTTCCCGATCGTGTCGCCATTCCCGACGTCAGCCGCCCGGGCGCTGCGCATAACGTTGCCTGGGAGACGCTCTCCACCGACGAGCTCGCCACCAATCCCGCGCTGTGGCAGCTCTCGCCCGACAGCACCTGGCACGGCTTCCCTGGCCTCAGCGAGGGCTTTGCCACGACCGATCCGAACAAGCTGACGCTGCTCACCCCCGGCTTCGACCGCAGCACCGGCGCCTACGCCGAGCACGGCATTTCCGCGCCGGTCGTCGCGCAATATCTGCGCGAGAACCGCATCGTTCCCGAAAAGAACGACCTCAACTCGCTGCTCTTCCTGCTCACGCCGGGCGTCGAGGCGAGCAAGGCCGGCACGCTGATCTCGGGCCTCGTCGCCTTCAAGAAGCTGCATGACGACAATGCGCTTCTGGCTGACGCTATCCCCGAATTCTACCATTGGCGGCAGGCGCGCTATGCCGGCATGCGGCTGCGCGATCTCTGCGGCGAGATGCACCGCTTCTTCCGCGCCGCCGACGTCAGCGCGCTCCAATCGCGGCAGTTCATGCCCGAGCACATCCCGGAAATCGCGATGTCGCCGCGCGATGCCGCTCGCTTCCTGTTCCGCAACGACGTCGACTATTTGCCGATCGAGGCGATCGCGGGCCGCATCGCCACCACGCCTTTCGTGGTCTATCCGCCCGGCATCGCCACCATTGTGCCCGGCGAGCGGCTGACGGAGCGGGCAAAGCCCATGGTCGAATACCTCAAGATGTTCGAGGTATGCTTCAATATTTTTCCGGGCTTCGACGTCGAAATCCAGGGCGTCTACAAGGAGGTCGACGCCAACGGCCGCATCGGGCTCTATACGTATGTCGTTGCCGAGTAAGTGCCGATGAACGATGCAGCCGCAATGCGCGCGGATGACGAGCCGGTCCTGGTCCGGCCCTCACGCGAGGCCGATATCGAGGCGATGCTGGCGATCTACCGCCATCACGTCCGCAATGGGGTGCCCCGTGACGTCGAGGGAACCGGCGCGCCGGAGCCGGACGATTTGCGCGACCGGCGCAAGAACCTGAAGCAGACCCGCCTGCCGCACCTGGTCGCGACCTTTCGCGGTGAGGTGGTGGGTTACGCCTATGCAGTGCTGTTCCGCAAGCGCCCCGCCTATCGCTACACGGCCAAGCACTCGATCTATGTGCACCACGACTATCTCGGCCATGGTGTCGGACGCCTGCTGCTCCAGGAGTTGATCGACAACTGTGCCGCGGCCGGCTTCCGCCAGATGATCGGATATATCGATGCCGACAACGCGCCCTCGCTGGCGCTACACGAGAAGTTCGGCTTCGCGCGCGCCGGCTTGTTGTGCGGTGTCGCCTATCGCCACGGCCGCTGGTCCGACACCGTCATGATGCAGCGCTCGCTCGGCACCGGCGCAACCGCGCCGCCGCCGGCAACGGCTCCCGGCCGATAGGCTTCAGGACGGAAAATCGGCCGCTCTTATCTGGATGCGGTCGGCATGCAGGGACCAATGATGCAACGCCTGGTCCTTGCAGAACCTGGCCTTTGCCCGCTCCTTGGCTTCATCCTCATCGGAGGCGTCGATCTCGAGCGTGCCCTGGCACACCTCGATCTGCCGGCCGTACTCGCCGAGCACGTCCTTCATGAACCTGACGACATAAGTTGACATGGGACCTCCTGCTCTCCCCGGCGGCACTCTAATCCTGTTTAGCCTCGATGCGGGAGAGGGATTTTGACGCGGATCAAGGTCAGGCTGCGGTTCCAGCCCGCGTCATCCCGGGCGCGAGGAGCGCGAGCTAAGATGCGCAATTGCGCATCTGAGAATCCTCGGGCAGCTTGGACAATGGACAAATCATTCCGGGCTCGTGACTGCGTCGCGCCCCGGAATGACAATGTGGCTGTCCCTACCCCGGCATCACGCCGAACGCCTGCTTGAAACGCTCGGCGTATCGCGGCCAGACCTCGGGATTGATGATGCGCGGCGGGCGCTTGCCGTCCAGCGTGTCCAACACCTGTTCGGCGGCGATCCGGCCCATGTTCCGGCGCGCCTCGATGGTCACGCCTGCGGTGTGCGGGCTTGCCAGCACGTTGTCGAGTTGGAGCAGCGGATGCTCCGGCGGGGGCGGCTCCTTGGACCAGACGTCAAGGCCGGCGCCGGCGATGCGCTTGTCGCGCAACGCCTGGAGCAACGCATCCTCGTCGTGGATGAAGCCGCGCGCCGTGGTGATGAAATAGGCATGCGGCTGCATCAGTGCAAATTCGCGCACGCCGATCATGCCGCGGCTGCCCTTGTCGAGCGGACATGAGATCGAGACGAAATCGGCGCGGCGCAATAGCTCGTCGAGCTCGACCTTCTCCCCGCCCCGATTAGCCATGACCTCGGCCGTGAGGTACGGGTCATAGGCCAGCACCGTCATGCCGAGCAGGCCCTTGCACAGCGCGGCGATGCGGCGACCGACATTGCCGAGCCCGACGATGCCGACGGTCTTGCCCTCGACCTCGTTGCCGACCAGCTCGTTACGGTTGACGTCGCGCTCGCGGCGCAGGCGTCGGTCGGACTGGATGATGCGCTTGGATAGCGTCAGCATCATCGCCAGCGCGTGCTCGGCGACCGAATGGGCATTGCCTCCGGACTGGTTGACGACGAGCACGCCCGCATCCGTGCAGGCCGCGACGTCAACGGGGTCGAAGCCCGCGCCATTGCTGGAGACGAGCAGCAAGTTCGGCGTGCGCTTCAGGAAGGCGGCATCGACATGAAAATGCGGCGCGAGCTCGTCGCGGGCGGCGCCGATCTGGTAGACATGGGCCGCTTCGATGATCGGCAGATAGAAGTCTTCGAGGCTCTCGTTCTCGATGCGGTCGAGCCGGAGATCGGGCCGCGCCTTCAGGATGTCGATGTAGATCGGATTGGCCAGATATTTGACGTAGAAGACGCGCTTGCTGTTGACGGACATCAGGACCCTTCCGGCTCTCTCGAGGAGATCCGCAAGGCCAGCGCGTCGCGCCCCCTCCATGCGTCACTCCCGCTTCTTGTCGTTGCTACCACCTATGACATGGCGGCGCCGGCCACCGCAGGCGGTCAGGCGCAGATCACGGTGCCGGCCGGGACATGTTGACAATCCCGCTCGCTCCGTCAAGTTCGGCAGACCGCCGCGACGGCTAAGACGACGCCTAAGACAATGGCAAAGACCAAGAAGCACGCGCGGCTGAAGGGAGAACGCAATGGCGATTGCGGAACAGCAGGCCTCGCCCCAGGCGGCGCAGGCATCCGGCGACAAAACCTGGCACGGCATCGTCCTGCAAACCCTGAAGCGGAACGCGATCAGCCTGATCCCCTACGTGCCCGACCGCGTGCTGACGCCGCTGATCAAGAACCTGCATGCCGATCCCTCCTTCACCACCTTTGCCACCGCTCGCGAGGAAGAGGCGGTCGGCATCGTCTCGGGCGCCTGGATGGGCGGACGGCGCGGCGCGGTGCTGATGCAGACCTCCGGCTTTGCGACGCTCGCCAACGTGCTGGCTTCGCTCGCGGTGCCCTACCAGATCCCGCTGATCATGTTCGTCTCCGAGCGCGGCACGCTCGGCGAGTTCAATTACGGCCAGTCCCTGGTCTGCCGCACCATGCGCCCGGTGCTGGATTCACTGGCGCTGGAGCACCACACCATCACCCGCCTCGACGAGCTCGAATTCATCGCCGACCGCTCGATCAAGCAGGCCGTCACCACGCAGGCGCCGGTGGCGCTGATCCTCAACCCGCTGCTCACCGGCGGCAAGGTTTTCGACAAGTGAGGCCGGCTCAAATGAATGCAGACTTGGACACGCGCAACACCAAAGTCATGAACCGGTTCGATATCACCTCGCGCCTGATCGCGAAGCTCAAGCACGAGGAAGCCGTGATCGGCGGCATCGGCAACACCAATTTCGATCTCTGGGCCGCCGGCCACCGCCCGCAGAATTTCTACATGCTCGGCAGCATGGGCCTCGCCTTCCCGATTGCGCTCGGCGTGGCGCTGGCCCAGCCCGAGCGCCGCGTCTTCGCGCTCGAGGGCGATGGCTCGCTGCTGATGCAGCTCGGCGCGCTCTCGACGATTGCGGCGTTGAAGCCGAAGAACCTCACCATGATTGTGATGGATAACGGCATCTACCAGATCACCGGCGCGCAGCCGACGCCTGCCGCCGGCGTCGCCGATGTGGTCGCCATCGCCGCCGGCTCGGGGCTCGCCAACAGCGCCTGGGCCGCAGATGAGGAGGATTTCGAGCGCCTGGTCGAAGAGGCGATGTCCGCCTCCGAGCCGAGGCTGATCGCCGTCCGCATCGACGACAAGCCTGGGGTCGGCACCACCCGCCGCGATCCCGTGCAGATCCGTGAGCGCTTCATGCACGGCCTCGGCGTGCGCGAGCCGCTTTAACGTTTCGTCATTAACTAAATTCGTGCTATGCGGACCGGATGTCCATTTTGGTTCGCACTTTTGCCTGGCTGCTCGCCGCCGCCGTGACTTTTTCAACCCTCGGGCCGCCTGGCCTGCGGCCTCATTCCGAGCTCGGCCAGGACGGCGAACATGCGCTCGCCTTCGTCCTGCTCGGACTGGCTTTTGGCCTCGCCTATCCGCACCGCCGCCTGGCCACCGCAGGGGTCGCGGTGGTCCTGATCGGACTGCTCGAGTTGATGCAGTTTTGGGCGCCGGGGCGTCATGCGCGGCTGGAGGATTTTCTGGTCGACGCGCTCACGGCGTGCTTCGGCTTTGCGCTCGCGGCTGCCGCCGATTGGGTCATGACGCGCTTTCGCGCAAGCCAGGCCGTCACAAGCGAAGGCCCCGCGGAGTGACGCTCCGCAGGGCCTGATCCGTTTCGCCGATGCCCGCGTCGATCAGTCGATAATCTTGACGACGCGGCGTGTCCGCGGCTCGACGATCACGCGCCGGTCGTTCACGACCGCATAGCGGTACTCCGTGTAGTTCGGCACAGGGCGCAGCACCACGGTCGGAGGCAGCGGCTCGCCGACCACGACGCGCTCGTGAACCACCACTGAATTATCGCGCGGGATTCCGCCCAGAATCGCATTCGGGATTTCCAAGCCGGCACCCACGGCCGCACCGACGGTGCCGCCGACCATCGCGCCGACCGGGCCGCCGATATCACCGCCCGCACGCGCTCCGCTCCTGGCGCCTTCTTCGGTCGTCGACTGGGCAAAGGCTGCGCTCGACGCCAGCAGCGAGGCGGCAGCCAACGAAATCGCAAGACGGGTTTTCATGTCCTCGGTCTCCAGTGAATGTTGTGCGCCTTCAACCGCTGCAACCCATCATTGTTCCGGTTCCAACCATGAAAGCAGCCGCAACAAGAGTTACCCAGTAACGCTCGGCGCGGCGATTTCGTGGCCGGCCATCAGTTCCAGCGCGCGCAGCATTGCGGAGTGATCCCAGGCCTTGCCGCCATGCGCGGCGCAGCACGAGAACAGCTGCTGCGCCACCGCCGTGCTCGGCAGCGACAGGCCGAGCGCACGCGCGCCCTCGAGGGCGAGGTTGAGATCCTTCTGGTGCAGCTCGATACGAAAGCCTGGATCGAAGTTGCGCTTCACCATGCGCTCGCCATGCACTTCCAGAATCCGTGACGAGGCAAACCCGCCCATCAGGGCCTGCCGGACCAGCGCGGGATCTGCGCCAGCTTTCGATGCGAACAGCAGCGCCTCGCTCACCGCCCCGATCGTCAGCGCAACGATGATCTGGTTGGCAACCTTGGTCGTCTGCCCGTCACCATTGGCACCGACGCGGGTGACGTTCTTGCCCATTTTATCGAACACCGGCTTCATCGTGTTGAAGGCGCGCTCGGGGCCGCCGACCATGATGGTGAGGCTCGCAGCCTTGGCGCCGACCTCGCCGCCCGACACCGGTGCGTCGAGATAATCCGCGCCCAGCGCTTCGATCTTCCTGGCGAACTCCTTGGTCGCCAGCGGCGAGATCGAGCTCATGTCGACGACGATCTTGCCCTTGGAGATGCTGGCGGCAACGCCGTCCTTGCCGAACAGCACGGCCTCCACATGCGGCGTGTCCGGCACCATGATGATGACCGCATCCGCCTTCTCGGCAACCTGCATGCCCGAGTTGCAGGCAACGCCGCCCGCCGCAAGCAGCTCGGGCGCCACCGGCGCGACATCATGCAGGAGAACGCGATGGCCAGCGCTAAGGAGATGGCCGGCCATCGGCCGTCCCATGGTGCCAAGTCCGATGAAGCCGATGTCGATCATGTCTACTTCCTCTATGTTCTGGCTAAGTCGATCCGCGGACGCGGTGCACCTCTCCCGCTTGCGGGAGAGGTCGGCGCGGAGCGCCGGGTGAGGGTTCTGTCCACTGGGGGATTTTCTCGGCGTGCTTCAGCAAATCCCGTTGCGGAGACACCCTCTCCCCACCCCTCTCCCGCAAGCGCAGGGCTGTCCCGGGAAAATCACACATAGATGAGCTCCAGCTGGTCGAGAGAGAACCTGGGCTTTGGCTTGCTGGGATTGACTGGCGGAGGCTTGT
>NZ_JADPKQ010000089.1:0-1312 GCF_023074015.1 Bradyrhizobium sp. 142 | reverse complement strand
CCGGGTTTGCCGGAGGCCATTTGGTTTAAGTTATGCCGCCATGGCGGGTTGTTCCAGCATGGCGTAGTAGCGTTGCTCGGCTTCGGCAGGCGGGATGTTGCCGATGGGCTCGAGGAGCCTTCGGTTGTTGAACCAGTCGACCCATTCGAGGGTAGCGAACTCGACGGCCTCGAAGTTCCGCCACGGTCCACGCCGATGGATCACCTCCGCCTTGTAAAGTCCATTGATCGTTTCGGCGAGAGCATTGTCGTAAGAATCTCCGACGCTGCCGACAGAGGGCTCCACGCCGGCTTCGGCCAGGCGCTCGGTGTATTTAATGGATACGTATTGGCTACCCCTGTCGCTATGATGCACGAGCCCGCCACGATGGACCGGCCGTCGATCATGCAATGCCTGCTCCAGCGCATCGAGCACGAAGCCTGCATGCGCCGTGCGCGAGGCCCGCCAGCCCACGATCCTGCGGGCATAAGCATCGATCACGAAGGCAACATAGACGAAGCCGGTCCAGGTCGCGACATAGGTGAAATCGGAAAGCCAGAGGACGTTCGGCCTCGGCGCCTTGAACTGGCGGTTGACGTGATCCAGCGCGCATGGCGCGGCCTTGTCGCTGATCGTCGTTTTGACGGGCTTGCCGCGGATGACCCCTTGTAGGCCCATGTCCCGCATCAGCCGCGACACTGTGCAACGGGCGACATCGAGGCCTTCGCGCTTGAGTTGGCGCCAGACCTTGCGCACGCCGTAGACGGAGAAGTTCTCGTCAAAGACGCGTCGAACCGCGATCTTCAGAGCAGCATCCTGCCTGGCGCGCGCCGACAGCCTGGCGGGATCGCGTCGCTTGGCCACGTTGGCGTGGTAGGTCGAGGGGGCGATCGGCAAAACCTTGCAGATCGGCTCGACCCCATGCGCCCCACGATGATCGTCGATGAAGGCGATCATGGCTTGGACCGGCGGTCGAGCTCCGCCATCGCAAAATACGCGCTTGCCTTGCGCAGGATCTCATTGGCCTGCCGAAGCTCGCGGTTCTCCCGCTCGAGGGCCTTCAGCTTCTCGGCCATGTCGGTCGGAACGCCGGCCCGCTGCCCGCTATCGATCTCGGCCTTCTTGACCCAGTCATGCAGCGTCTGCGGCGTGCAGCCGATCTTCGCGGCAATCGATGTCACCGCCGCCCAGCGCGACGGATGCTCGCTGGCGTGATCCAGAACCATCCGAACCGCACGGGCCCGGACCTCGGGTGAAAACTTGTTCGTCGTCTTGCTCGTCATGGCTCCATCCTCTCAGGAGTTGGAGCCTCCGGCAAACCCGGGGCGGTTCA
>NZ_JADPKQ010000353.1:0-1315 GCF_023074015.1 Bradyrhizobium sp. 142 | reverse complement strand
AGCCCGGTCAAGGCCAAGCCTTGCGGTGGCCGCAAGTGCGGCCAGCCTTGACCGCCCCTGCGCGCGGCGGCTGCAAGATTGATGGCCGGGACGGAAGAATGGGCCTGCGGCGCGGCCGAACAAAAGAATGGACGCACGCGATTTCCAGCAAGCGTCATCTCGATAATGAAAAAATCGCTTGTCCATCTCATCCGTCGTCCGCAAGTGTTTCCAGTGCTCGGCCGGGAAGTCGTAGAATGCGAGCAGCGTGTCTCGATCCTTGCTCAGGCAGTCGGCCGCCTTCTCGTATTTCAGCGCGTAGCTCTCGATGAAGGCGTCGAACGCCAGCTCGGCGGCGACCTTCGTTTCAGCCATCCAGATCTCCTGCAACGCGCGCTTGGCTTTCTGCTGCTGGCTCTTCGGCAGCTTGGCGAGCACGTTTGCAGTCTTGTGTACCCAGCAGCGCTGCTCGCGCGTTTTCGGCCAGATCTCGCCGGCGGCTTTCCAGAAGCCGAGTGCGCCATCGGCGATGACGAGCCGCGGAGGCACGTCGAGCCCGCGCCGCTTCAGATCAAGCAGCAGATCGCGCCAGTCGTGCGCGCTCTCGCGGGCACCATCGGTGAAGCCGACCAGTTCCTTGCGGCCTTCCTCGCGCTCCGGCAGGTGGCCGTGGCGGACGACGCGCTGGTGACCGTCTGCGGTCTTCAAATCGGCATGCTGGCCGAGAAAGTCTGCGACCTCGGCTTCGACCGCCTTGGCGAGAAGGGCACGTGCCCCGCTGCGCAAGACTTCTGTGAGTTGGTCGTCGAAGATTCCTGGCTGAATCAGCTGGATGACGTTATCGTTGGACACGGCATATCGCTCCTTCGGTGGAGAAGTGGAGGCGTCAAGCACCCCCACGATATGCCGCCTTCCCGATTCCCGCCGTCACCAACTTTGGGCGATAGCTCTCTTCCGCCTTGGGCATGGCGCTGTCGTTTTCCGCTCTGCCGCGCACCCTGGCGCGAGGGTTTTCCAATTCGGAGCGCTGAGAAGTGAGCCATTCGAGGTGCTCATACAGCAGCGCAGCGGCGTCGACGGTTGGAGTTCGGTGTTCACGCATGTTGCAGAAGCCCCACTCCGACGCTTGAAGGCTCGGACCATGGTCCGGTACTGGACCAATCGGAAATGATGCAACCACGCTAAAGTGCTGCGAGGTCGTTCCCGCATTTACATATGTGAAACCGTTTGTTCGCTTTAGCAGTCTGCTGAAAAACCCCCTCGCCACGGAGGGGGTCTGATGATTCACTTTATCATCTCGAATCGGTGGAGACGATCATGCGCGGCAGATTTATGG
>NZ_JADPKQ010000335.1:0-1318 GCF_023074015.1 Bradyrhizobium sp. 142 | reverse complement strand
ATGGCATCTGCCATCGATTCACTCCCAACGATCAGCTCATGCCAGGCTGTATCGCAGACCAAGCTCACGACCGCGAGGTGGGGGCCTCGTGCCGGTTACGATCAAGATGTTCTGGTCAAGGTCGCGTTAGGTCGACCGCTTACGCCAGGCACATGGGCATCCCTTGCGCGCCAGATGAGACGTAGAACGGGGCTATCTCTTCCAGATAGCCCTCCACAGGGAGGGCAGTCCGCGGAGATTCACGCGCCGGATGGAACGTCTCTAGCGGTGAAAATGCCCGCACTGGAAGCTGCTCTCGGTCCCACGATAATTGCGTGGCCAGGCCGTGACGCAGTGATCGTCCCAATTGCAAAACCGTTTGCAGACGATCTGCTGGGTACGGCAGATCAGTTTGCCTTGTTTGGAAGGCCATCGGCCGCGTTCCTCGGCCTTCGTACATACCTCAACAGCCCGAGAACGTCGCACCTGATGCGTCCTGGATTACCAATATTATTTTATGAATCGAAGCGGACCGGAGGACGAGCAGCAGTTGTGGCCGCTGCTCGGATTGTGGATACAACGGTCACGCCCAAAGAACAGGTGCCAAGCGAGTTCTTGAGGCGAGCTGTGGTAGAAGATCTGGATCCGCTAAGCGCGTCGAGTGACGTTCTAGTTACGTCATTCGACAATTTGATTCGATTCCCGAATCTTGTAACACTCGATGCTCTCCGAGAAATCGGAGTTGTAGGTTCTGCAAATTTGCAAATGGCTACCGCTTTACCGAGTGCCATGCTAGCGAAAATCTTGGATCGTGGATGGTCAAGTGACTGATGCAAGTGATGCAATCATTTCAATCTGTCCCGGCTATGCAAGCGCGATTCTTGACGGGACGAAGACTATCGAACTAAGGCGTCGGATTCCATCGCTCGACAAAGGCACTCGCTTGTGGATCTACGGTACTCGTCCAACAGCTGCAGTTGTTGGTGTCGTGACCATAGCTGATGTAAGCCGTGGTCACCCTCGAACAATCTGGCAGAAGCACAGAACCGGGACAGGCGTAGATTATGCCTCTTTCGCGGAATATTTTGCGGGAGCCGCGGAAGCTATCGCTATTGTCTTGGATACTGCAAGGCGAGTTCGCCCGGTAACCCTGGGGCAATTGAGGGAAGTTCGGGCTAGCTTCCATCCGCCACAGGTTCTCGTTCGTCTGACTCTCTCGGAAGCAAAGGCTTTGGAGAAGCTAGTACCCGGAATCATAGCTGAGTGATACGGCGGCCTTTGAACCGGCGTTGACGGACCTTTTTCTTGGTCCAGACGAAGGGTTGAGCTTTGTCATTAT
>NZ_JADPKQ010000445.1:0-1339 GCF_023074015.1 Bradyrhizobium sp. 142 | reverse complement strand
TGAAATGGACCCGCAGAGCGGGACCGCTTGAACCGGTTTGCTAGTTGGAAACTGACCGCTCCTGATCCCTTTCTATCACGCTGCCAGAGACTCTGTCTGCTGCAGTTGCTGTGGGCATGTGGTCAACGCGTCAGCGTTGTCCACCATGTCCACAGTCTTCGCGGCCTGCATCCGTTCGCGCCAGACCGCCATTGGCGTGCGATAGCCGTGCGCCTGATGAAGGCGGCGATCGTTGTAGAAGGCTATCCAGCTCGCGATCCCTGCTTTGGCCTCGCGGCCGTCGGCATAGCCCTTGAGATAGATGTCCTCATGCTTGAGCGACCGCCACAGCCGCTCGATGAAGAGACGTTGTCCATCCAACGACCGCGGCCATCCATGGAGATCTTGATGTTTGCGGCCGCCAGCGCGGTGGTGAAGGGCACGCTGGTGAACTGGCTGCCCTGGTCGGTGTTGAAGATCTCCGGCGTGCCGTACGTCGCCAGCGCCTCGTCCAGAGCCGCCACGCAGAACGAGACGTCCATCGTGTTCGACAACCGCCACGCCAGAACCGCACGGCTCGCCCAGTCGATGATGGCGACGAGATAGAGAAAGCCGCGGCCGATGGGCAGATACGTGATGTCGGCCGCCCACACCTGGTTCGGCCGGTCGATCGTCATGTTGCGCAGCAGATAGGGATAGATCTTGTGGCCCGGCGCCGGCTTTGTCGTGTTCGGCTTCGGTCCCAGCGCCGCTATGCCCATCTTGCGCATCAACCGCTGCACGCGCTTGCGATTGACCGGAAGCCCCTCAGCCTTCAGCATCGCGGTCATTCGCCGCGAGCCCAGGAACGGCCAGGCGGTGAACAACTCGTCGAGGCGCCGCATCAGGGCAAGGTCGTTGTCGTTGGCTGGCCGTGGCGGCCGGTAGACCCCAGAGCGCGCGATGCCAAGCAACATGCATTGCCGGCGGATCGACAGCGCCTTATTGGCGCGATCGAGCATTCCTCGACGGTCCGGGGTGCTCATCTTCCGGACCTCCGCGCTAAAAAATCGTGCTCCAATCTTGGCGTGCAGCTTCTCGATCTCGCGTTCGCGAGCGTCCTCGCTCTCCCGCCCGACACCCGCGTCAAAGGCCCGGGCCGCCTGGTCCAGCAGTTGCTTCTTCCAGGCATAGATCTGGTTCGGGTGAACCTCATAGCGCTGGGCCAGATCGGCCACCGTCGCCTGCTCCCGCACGGCTTCCAGAGCGATCTTTGCCTTCAGTGCCGCGTCGATCTTGCGTCTCGTCTTCGTCGTCATCATGCGCTCCGTCTATCAAACGGAGCAGCCCCTTCCAACTAAGCACGTGGTCCCAAAATCGG
>NZ_JADPKQ010000139.1:0-1348 GCF_023074015.1 Bradyrhizobium sp. 142 | reverse complement strand
ATTTCATTTCACCCCGACAAGCGCGTCCTGGCTCAATCAGGTCGAGGTATGGTTCTCGATCTTGCAAGGGCAGTCGCTCAGCGGTGCTTCCTTCACAAGCCTCAAACAGCTTCAGGACACATCGATGCCTACGTCAACGCGTACAACGACAAAGCCGAGCCCTTCGTCTGGACCAAGAAAAAGGTCCGCCAACGTCCTTTCAGGGGTCGCCGTATCACTCAGCTCTGATTCCGGGTACTAGGCCAGCGTTTTTTGGTTCGAATCATATCAGGCAGCCTCGGCGAGTCTGTAGGACCAGGTGTGGACAACCGGATGGCGATTGACGTCGTCGATGCCGGCCATGATGCGCTCCTTGAGCTCGTGTTTTGAGGTCACGCGGATGTGGCGCAAGACAGACCGGGCGAACTCAGGCTGCTGGCGTTCCGGGCGAAGGTGCCAAAAGTGTGCATAGAGACGACACAGCATCGAACCTCGCGGTGTCCTTTTAAATATTAAGAGGAACTTAACTTTATTTAATTGATTTAATCCAAATGGGATGATTTAATACACCCGACAGTTGCAAATGGGAGAGACCGCCATGTCCGATACGGATGACCGCCGCGAGTTCCTTAAGACCTGCGGCAGGTTTGCCGCCGTGACGCCTCCGGCAATGACGCTGCTATTATCGACCTCACTCACGTCAACAGCTATCGCGGCCTCGGGTGGCAGGGACGGGGGTGGGCACAATCACCACCATGAGCACCATCACCATCATGACAAGAACGACTAAGGCACTGGCGGCGCGCGCCGGCAGTTATCCTTAATACACGCCCATGCCGGCCTTACCGCCGTCGGCCGGCATGGAACGGCGGCCCTGGGGCGCTCCTTAGCCCCCCTGCGCTTCAGGGCGTCAATCGGCGTTCGACTGGGACCCCCTATCGGCATCCAAAAGGGACCCCGCATTGCCTCATCAAGAATGTTACCGGAGAACTGACCGTCAGGAGTGGGGCCGCGATACCGAATCGGATCGGTGTTGCCGATGGCAGGACGGATCAGCATGGGTGCGCGGCGCGAGATCACGGCGGCGGTGGTAGACCGCTATCGATCAGCAGGGCGGGCAGATAAGGGGCGCATTCTCGACGAGCTTTGCGCGGTGACGGGCTGGCATCGCAAGCACGCGGTTCGGGCGCTGGCCAGCCATGTCGCAATTTCGCCGGAGGCCCGGCGGCAGCGAAAGCCGACCTATGGCGCCCCTATCAGGGATGCACTGGTGGCGCTGTGGGAGGCCTCGGATCGGATCTGCGGCAAGCGGCTCCGGGTAATGATTCCGACGTTGCTGCCTTCGCTGGAGCGGCATGGCCGGCTCAAG
>NZ_JADPKQ010000196.1:0-1358 GCF_023074015.1 Bradyrhizobium sp. 142 | reverse complement strand
GAGGCGATCCGCACAATGGTCAGCAGCAACGTTCCCACCGGTCGGCATCACGGCGCGCCCAAGCATGGAGACGCGCTGCTGGCCGGTCTGATCCGGTGCAAGCGCTGCGGCCGTAAGCTCACACTCCGGTACTCCGGCATGAAGCACCATATCCCGCGCTACAGCTGCAGCCGCGCCTGGATGGATAATGGCGGCCCTCACTGCATCGCCTTCGGCGGATTGCGCGTCGATGATGCAATCGAAGAAGCACTGCTTGGCGTCGTCGGTCCGGGCGCTATCGCCGCTGCAGCCGCTGCCGCCAAGGAAGCCGGAGAACGGCGGAATCAGGTGCGCGATGCGCTCAGTCGCGACCTCGAAGCGGCGCGCTATGCCGCCGACCGGGCCTTCCGGCAATACGATGCCGCTGACCCCGCGAACCGGTTGGTGGCGAGCGAGCTTGAAGCGCGCTGGAACAAGGCGCTTGCCCATGCCGCGGAGGTGGAAGGCAAGATTGCCACCTACGACGCTGCACGGCCGATGCCTGCCGCTGATCCAGCGACGCTTGCGTCGCTCGCCACCGATCTGAAGACTGTCTGGGCGGCGCCTACGACCGATGCACGGCTGAAGAAGCGCATCGTGCGCACCCTGATCCACGAGGTCGTGGCCGATATCGACGACGCGGCCTCCGAGATCGTTCTCATCGTCCACTGGGTGGGTGGCGCCCACAGCGAGTTGCGCTTGCCCAAACGCCGGCGCGGGCAGCGCAACAGCACCTCTACCGATATCATCCAAGCCGTGCGTCAGCTGGTGCTGATTGCCGGCGACGATCTGATTGCCGGCCTCCTCAACCGCAACGGCCTCAAGACGGGCAACGGCAATCGCTGGACCCGCGAGCGCGTCACATCAATGCGCTCGAACTACCACATCCCGGTGTTCAAGCCCGCCGAGGACGAGATCGAACCCTGGCTCAACCTCGGTAACGCCGCAAAGCTCCTGAAGATCGCGCCCAAGACGCTCCGGCTGGCCGCTGAAGCCGGCGAGATCGAATCCATCCATCCTCTGCCGGACGGTCCTTGGATCTTCGCCCGCACCTCGCTGATAACAACTGCTGCTCAATCTATCGCCGAACGAGCACGACAGAACCCAAGATACCCCACGGGATCACATCCCAATCAGCAAAGTCTCTTCTCTTCAACAACATAGACAGATGGGTGTTGCCGATCGAATGTCGCGCCTCGCCGACGGTTTCGTAGGCTCGCAGATAGACCTCCTCGTATTTAACGCTGCGCCATAGCCGCTCGACGAAGACGTTGTCCCGCCAGGCGCCCTTGCCGTCCATGCTGATCGCGATGCCGTGGCTGGCGAGGACGCCGGTGAAG